>JAHFBR010000133.1:1755-3054 GCA_023249955.1 bacterium | reverse complement strand
CAGAAACATAGACCGGAACATTGTCTGCATCCGTCCCAAGCGGCAGGGTGGTGCACGCATTGAGACAGAACAATGGAACAATAAGCTGGTGGTTCACAACTACGGCCACGGGGGCTTTGGGTGGTCGCTGTTGCCCGGTTCAGTGGCGCATGCGCTTTCTCTTTTTCATGAGGCTATCAAGCAGGAACCTGCACGAGCAGTTTCAAAAAAAGTAACGGTAATTGGTGCCGGATGCTACGGGTTGCTCACCGCGCTTCTTTTACACGAGAGCGGCTGGGATGTGAGCATTGTTGCCGAACAGACTGAACAGTTAACATCGCACAAAGCTGCTGGATCGCTGGCCGTTATTGCCATCAAAGCCTCTGCTGCCAATCAAGCGCTGATGGACCGGATGGCTGTTGACTCATATCTTTTATACAAAAAATTTCCATATGCCGGTGTCAATCCGCTCTCTGTCTATATGATCCACGAAGGTACTCCTGACTATCGCTACCCACTCATCGCCGCAGGCGTGATGTCCAAGCCTGACGAAGTGGTGGTCGGTTTTGGTAATGGCGTTACCTACAAGGCAAAACGGTTTGATACCTTCTTTTTGGATACCACCGTGATCATGCAGGAGTTGGCCAACAAAGTTTTGGCTTACAACATTCCCGTGACCAAGAAAAAAATTATAAGCTTTGCCGACATCGAATCACCCACTATTTTTAACTGTGCTGGGCTTGGAGCTCGTGCGTGGGATACCAAAGAGATCGTGCCCGTTCAAGGGTATTTGGTGGGCCTAAAAAATCAGCCAGCGGCATCACTCAATTATATTATTTATGCGCACATCAAAATTGACGGTAGACTCCGCGAGATTAGCTGGACACCCAAAGGCGGCGGTATGTTGGGTGGATCGGTTGTTAACGGTGAAGATCGCCTCGATGCCAACCCCGAGCTGGGAGATGCCATTGTGCGGCGCGCGCAAATCTTTTTTGGCGGGCGATGACACTCATCTGTACAAGCTATCAATGAAGTAGTAGGCTTCAACATAGTACCGGTATTTTTTTCATGGTAGGCTCTTCTTGGAGGATCGCTGTTATATGGATAAGAAATTTTTTTTGAAATTGTTTGTTGGCGTTTCTTTTTTTGTAACATCTCTCTGTGCCATGACTCGTAAAGAAGTTCATAGAGAGCTCCCCGAACTACAGGACGAAAACCCGGATATTGCATTACAAGCATGCGGAGGACCAGTTGTTACTTATGTTGACGACAAATTTGTGGATATGTTAGGAGCATTAATCGGTCGGCTTAAGTATCGGC
>JAHFBR010000133.1:0-1745 GCA_023249955.1 bacterium | reverse complement strand
GAGAGCTTACAGGTTCAAACAGGCAAGTGGTTGCTTGACGTCGGTGAGAAGATTTTATCAACCGGAAATGTTTGTGAATGTGTTGCTATTACCATTCAACATGATGAGTCTAAAGTGGTGGCGCTGTACCATTATTTTCGAAAGGTTGATCCCAATTTTGATGTCTTACGTCAATTTATAGCTGCGGTTAAGAAGAAGGCTCAGGAATTAAACATTGCCGTAGCCAATCTTAAAGTGTCATTAATTTCAAGCTATATAAGTGTCGATTTTTTAATCTGCAAACGCATATTGATGAGTGAAGGTTTTGCGATTCGTTTGCTTCATGCGGAATACCAAGCTTGTCTTGGTAGGGGCCTCTATGTTAAAAGTAACGATGATCATTATAAGCCGGTTTGTGCGAGTCGTTTGGTATTTGTTAGTCCTTCCGCATTAGACATTCATAAGTATTCTTACAATGATGGAGGGGACTATTATGGAAACGATGACGATGAATGTGTTGTGCAGTGAGAGACCGTTTGCCATAAACGTATCCATCCATTGTGCAGCGTACACAGATCTTTTTTGGCAGGCGATGACACTCATCTATACAAGCTATCAATGAAGTAGTAGGCTTCAACATAGTACCGGTATTTTTTGCATAGTAGGCTCTTCTTGGAGGATCGCTGTTATATGGATAAGAAATTTTTTTTGAAATTGTTTGTTGGCGTTTCTTTTTTTGTAACATCTCTCTGTGCCATGACTCGTAAAGAAGTTCATAGAGAGCTCTCCGCAATTGACGACGATAACATTGCGAATAAGTTAACAGCATTAATCGGTCGGCTTGAGTATCGGCTCCATGAAGAGCCTGCTGATATGAAAAAAGCAATATCAGCGAGCTTTCAGGTTCAAAAAGGCAAGTGGATGCTTGCCGTCGCTGAGGCGATTTTATCAACCAGAGATGTTTATGTAGGTGTTGCTATTACCATTCAACATGATGAGTCTAAAGTGGTGGCGCTGTACCATTATTTTCGAACGGTTGATTTCGATTTTGATGTCTTACGTCAATTTATAGCTGCGGTTAAGAAGAAGGCTCAGGAATTAAACATTGCCGTAGCCAATCTTAAAGTGTCATTAATTTCAAGCCGTATAAGTGTCGATTTTTTAATCTGCAAACGCATATTGATGAGTGAAGGTTTTGCGACTCATTTGCTTCATGCGGAACCCCGAGATTGGGAGTCTGGCTCCTGCTTTGTTGAAAGTGGCGATGATCAACCTAAGCCGGTTTGTGCGAGTCGTTTGGTATTTGTTAGTCCTTCCGCATTAGACATTCATGAAGACGACGAGGACGATAAACTTGATCTTTTTGGGTAGTGAGAGCCCGTTTGCCATAAACGTATCCATCCATACGACGCCAAAATGATAAGAAATGGTTCGACGGGAAAGCGAAGCCGCACAAGCCCCACAGAAAGCGTAATACCAATCAGAAGGGCCATGAGTGGCAAGATTGATATCCACAATCTCCACCGATCAGGATCGGCGTAACTTAAAAATATAAAAAGCATCATGCCCAAAAGAAGCATCAAGCTGAATAATAAATCCCACAGCATAAATGGAATTATTACCGGATATGTTGTAAGCGTTGTGAGGTACATTTTAATTTTGTAACTCGTTGGCGTTCCTGGGTTAAAGATGGTTCCTGGTGGAACTTGAAAGGGTATTGAAGAGTACCACCCAAAACACACCCTCAAAATTTCTCTGCATGCATG
>JAHFBR010000132.1 GCA_023249955.1 bacterium | reverse complement strand
CTGTAGTCAAAAATTTTGCGCATGTAGTTGCTCGACATCAATGCAATAGGGGTTACACCAGCAAACAAAAAATATTGGGCACTGTGCACCGTATACGCTTCAACCCATTTTTTTTGTTGGATAAGCAGCAGCCTGATCTCTTGAAACTCGTGTGGATCAAAAGCGTCAACATTCCCCCAGCGATAGATGGAGGCCATGAATGTTGCATCGCGGCCGTCATCAAGCATGCACACTTTGTATGGCGCTTGAACGCGACCTTGGCGATGCAATTCCACTGGGTCTTGAAAGACAAAATCGAGCGTCATCTGATCAGGTGGCAGCTTGAAGAAATTTTTATCATACACAAGGCCATAAACATACCATTTGTGCGGCAAGCTGTGGCGATTGCCTTCATCAAATGACCGATTGGTTAAATTTTTATGGAGATTAGCAATGCTTGGGAGTTGAGCGTGATCAAATTGATAAAGCAAGTCTTGCTGCGCAAGCGTGTGAACCATGTAGTCAGAAATATTAACCACATCATAGCCAGCACCTGCGTTGATATTGAACCGTGCATAAATCTGCTCATCAATTTCAGCGTAGGTCAGGTTCACTTTAACACCAGTCTCTTGTTCAAACCGCTCAATTGCTTCAGGGCAAAAGGTCTCGGCAAAGACCAAAACATTGATGGATGCCGTTGAGCTGAAATATTCAAAAATCAGCGGCATGTAAAAAACAACGCAAAAAATTGTTACATATGCTGCAACAATTAAAATTTTGCCAAAAAAACGTAAAAATATTCGATCTTGCATT
The DNA here is from genome assembly GCA_023249955.1 of bacterium. GTDB lineage: Bacteria > Babelota > Babeliae > Babelales > RVW-14 > JAHFBR01. The sequence goes on along the minus strand of JAHFBR010000132.1, from coordinate 2,274 downwards.
GTTCCATATCTCTTCATATAAAACAGACCCCCACATAAGGCATTTTAAAAGGCCTATGCAAACCCAACCTTAAGCCAAATATCTTCTATTTTTGCACGCATGCCTGATGAGAAAAGCGGTATGTGCAGACGCTTTATCAGGTCATCTTTGGGCAGAAGCTGTCCCTTTTTATCATCTTTACTAGCAACACTCATCGCCTCTTTGTTTGACGATACCCATCCATAAACGCTGCTATTAAGCACCGCAATCTCGTCTGAGATCATGAAGTCAATAAATTGGTATGCAAGCTCAGTATTGGCGCTGTTCTTTGGAATAGCCAAATTTTCGATGACCAAGATACCTCCATCTTGAGGTATCGCAAATTCAAAGCGATCACTCATCCCCCACATCTTGCGCGCAAAATTGCTTGAGGTAATGGCAATGGGAACAAGCCCAGTAAGCAAAAAGTATTCTATTGAGTAAAGCGTGTAACATTCAACCCATTTTTTTTGTTCAATCAAAAGGTGCTCGATAGCCCCTTGTGTCTGTGCGTCTTCAAAGCCTTGGCCCTTAAATAAATGGAGCCCCGCCAAGAAAAATGCGTCGACCGGCGAATCGATCATGCAAATTTTGTAGGGCGCCTTCACGCGGCCTTCTTTGCATAAAACCTCTGGATCTTTAAAAACAAATTCAAAGCTCATTGATTCGGACGGCATATTGAAAAAATCACGATCGTACATAATGCCATACATAAACCATTTGTGCGGCACGCCATACTTGTTTTCAGAATCATACGCCTGCTGCAGCAAATGCGTATCAACACGATCGAAGTTGCGTATTTTTGTGCGATCAATATGATGTAATAAGTCTTGCTTGCTCAACATCTGGACCATAAAATCTGAAATATTAACCACGTCATACCCCTCACCATCATTAATCTTGAATTTAGCATAAATCTGCTCATCAAGTTCAACATATGTCAGATTTACCTTAATTCCGGTGGATTGCTCGAAGCGTTCGATTGCTTCTGGCGAGAAAGTCTCGGTAAACGCACAAACGTTAATAGACCTGTTTTTTCCAAAGTAATCGAGCACCAATGGTGAATAAAAAAACAACATCATAACGCCCAAATAAAACAATACAATGATCGCTTTATTCAACAACGGTGCAAACAGTTGCTTTAACCTGGGGGTCCACTCACTCATAAGAAATGACCTGATCGATTACTTTCAACGAACATAACAAAAACACTAACAGGCTGCTGATTGCCAAAAAGCAGGCAGAAACCGCGTTAATCATCGGGTCAACGCCGGTTCGAATCATGGAGTAAACATAGACTGAAAGTGTTTGAACCGTTGGTCCTGAACAGAACAACGAGATTAAAAAATCATCCATTGAAAGCGTAAAAACAAGCAGGCCAGACGCAAGCAATGACGGCATCAAGAGCGGAATAATGACTCTTCTAAAGGTCTGAAAGTACGATGCACCAAGATCAAGCGATGCTTCGGTTAAAATGGGATCAAGCTCCAAAAAGCGTGCACGTACGATGGGAATCACAAAACCAAGGCCAAGCAGCGTGTGCCCGGCAATCAAACTTCCATAGCCAAGTGGTATTTGCAGAAAGGTAAAGATGCTCAAAATGCCAATGGCCAGCACAATTTCTGGCAATAAAATATTGCTGTAAAACAGATTAAAGATGGCTGATGATCGCCACCACTTACTGGCAACCACAAAGCAGGTGCCAATAAAAACACTCAAGAATGTTGTTGCAAAAGCAACGGTAAGCGACGTCTTAAGCGCCTCAAGAATCTCGGGTGAATGAATTAACTTTTGATACCAGCGCAGCGAAAAGCCGACCCATTCGATGGCCAGCGAGGCATCATTGAATGAAAAAAGTACCAACACAAAAATGGGAAGGTACAGAAAAAGATAGGCTAATCCAACAATCACTGGATGCAAAAAACTAAGAAAAAACTGTTTATTTTCAACCATCGTCGTCACACTTCAGACTTTATTAGTTCCAAAATTCCTTTGATCCGGTGCCATTTGAATAAAGATAATGTGCATCAGTTTTACGCTCTCTGAGCGCACGTCGCACACGCGAGATAATATAACCCCAGCCCAAAAACAGGAGCGGGATCATGACACCAACAATGGCAAGCGCGGCTCCCACGCGCCAATCGCGTGAGCGCAAAAATTTATCAACAATAATATTGCCCCAAAAAATATACTTCGAGCCGCCAAGCAGCGTTGGTATTGCAAACTCACCAAATGATGGGATAAATACCAACAAGA
>JAHFBR010000018.1 GCA_023249955.1 bacterium | reverse complement strand
TGCTCATCATCTTTTCAATATCACGACCAGAACAACCTTCCATGCGTGCTGCAAGGTCTCTAATGTATGCATCATCAATCGCCTTATCAAGCGCAAGTTCTACAGTAACGGTCTTGCCATTTTGATCTTTGTACGTCCTCTTTTGACCGCGGATGTAGCGATTAATCTTTTGGTGCAAGATTTTTTCGCGCAGTTCTTTTGTTGGCAAGCCAACGTCTATTTTTCTGTCCATTCTGCTTCGAATAGCACTATCAAGACGATCGTAGTGGTTAGTGGAGATAATAAGCAGGAATTTGTTTGACTGCTCACCAGTTTCCGCCTTCACTGCAGTAGCAAACTTTTGAGCACGGTCGCTGGCAAAGCGCACGTCTTGCAAACAAGCATCCGCTTCGTCGATGTAAATAATGGTACCACGCTTGCTTGCTTTGGCCTTATCAAACACCTTCAGCATCTCAGCAATTTCTTCACCTTCTGTCTTAAATTTAAAGGCATCAGCACCAGAAAGAATGAAGTAATCCATGTCGCAGTACTTTGCAATCTCTTTTGCAAGTGTCGTTTTACCGGTTCCCGGAGGACCGTAAAGCATAAGGTTTTGATAATCCAGACCGTTTTCTTTGATCATCTTGGTATCCGCAGCAAAATCCTTGATGTCTTGGGCAAGTTTTGGATCAAGAACAACGTTTTCCACGTTACCCGTTACCGGCTTTCTGCCCAAAATACTTTCGTTCCAAAATCTTCCCGCTGAAGTAGACCAACCTTGAATTGAAGACTCTCTGACAAAATCCGTTTTGCCGATCTGATCATTGAAATAGTTAAAGAGCAACTTGCTGCCGTAATATGCACCGCATAAGCCTACCGTGACAACAACCATAACACCGCCAATGGTCAAAAGCGTATTTTTATCGGTAAGATATTTTAGGCGTTCCAGATACCCTTGGTTAGCAATTGTGCCATCCAGTGCCGCTCTCTTAAGCGCTTCTTGCGTCTCATGCTCTAGCAGGCCTGATTTTTTTTTCGCTTCAAAAACAAGCGTCTCTTTGGCTACGTCGGCGATGCCGCCAACGAAACCTGTCATGGTTTTACCAAGCGTATCTTCCATGGTAGCGTATGAACTCGCACGTCCTTGCAAAGCTGCTAACTGCTGTGAAAGTACACTGACATAAGCATCGGAACATGGAGGACTAGATTTTGAACAATTTTCCAACTTCGTCAGAAGAGCTGTAATGCTTTGCTTCACACGGTCGGCATCATTTTGTACTGCTCGCTGCATACGGCCTAGTTCATCCGCCATCCCGCTAGCAAAGCCATTCATAAAATCAGGCACCGCTATCATTGATGTTGGCACGATCATTGCAATCATGGCCCCAAGCAACATGCGTACAGATCTCTTGTTTCCTAGCATTATCATTATAAAACCCCTCTACATTTAATACTTTAAAATATCCCTAAAATTTACCAATATATCTTAAATCCCAGTAAGCAATCTTAGCCCCTGGAATGCATAGTAGGCCACGTTGTACCATCCACGCCACGAGTACAGAGCTTCCATAAAAAAGTCTGCTCGCGCAAAGGCCGCAACCTTGAAACGCAACCATATCAAAAATGATTTTTTGTGCGCCGTTTCAACAAATTTTTGTAGTTTGCCATGAGCCTGAGAAAGCTCTTGGTCTTTATCTTTTGACGGTTCTTTTTTGGAACTGATTTCATAAGCATCCAAGAGATCATGGAGCTGAGGAGCGTTGGTCGTGATATATGTAATCATCTGATCTTTATAAAGCGTGTTTAACTGCTTCATAAACCACACCGAAATCACAAGCCGCTTGATTGCCTGTGCAACATAGGTATCTGCATAACTCGAGCGGCATCCGGTATACTTAAAAATAGTGTTTGCAAGAGCTGTCACAGTGTAACGAGAACGCGCTCCAACGGCGAATATTCCTGTAACCTGCTTAAACAGATAATAACTCGACCAAGGTTTATTTACGTCTTCCTGTTGAGGTGGCGTAAACAGATCATTCATCGAGAATGCAAACGGTGAGCCATCAGGCCTGATCACAGCTTCTTTTGCCAAAGCAAAAGCCTCCCGAACGCACGTATAGGCCACCATCTTAAGAAATGCCGGCTTGGTAATAAATGCTTGAATCTTCAGCGGCATAGTGAATTGCGCATTAAGATGGTCAAACAATGCCTTGGAATGTTCATTACTTTCCATCTTACTGGCTTCTATCCAACCGGCTTTGCTGTAAGTGACGTTTTTGAGCTTGGGTATCAGCTCTGCACGATTGTGCAATAATTTTTCCAGCGATGTAGTAATCGCCTCCTGCTGCAATTTTTTATACAAAAACCAATCGATACCACATTGCGCAAATTCCGCACCAAAGTTGAGGACATCGTCACCCGAAAAACCAACAGACCATGTGCTCTGTCCAATTTCATATGACGGCGACTCGTAAAAAACACGTTTTTTAAAATCAGCCAGATAGCGCACAAATCCCGATGGTGCGGCAAGCGCATTCAAATCTATACTGTCCAAAATCCCTTTAACTTTGGCATCCAAATTGCCAAGATTAAGATCTTTAACAGTCTTGTCGGCATCTGCAATGTTCTTGTTAAGCGCATCCCAGTTGATCGCCAGCGGTTGCGTGATATTTGCAGCAGCACCGGCAATAAAAGGCGCAGCAAATTGCGCCGCCTTAGTTTGTGAAAAAACAAGACCTGCAAGAGCAAAGCCCAGAATAAAAGAAAATAGCTTGTTTCGCATGAAATGCGTTGGTTGAATCACGAGACGCCCCCCGTCTACTTGAAATAACCCCATCTACACAACAATGTCGCCTAATTAAATAGTCCCTTGCGACCAAATAAGCCTATCAGATGGTGCTATCTTTGTAAAAGCCCCCTACCCCGCAACGCAACCAGAGGGGGTTTTGTGCAATTTGAATATAAAAAAACAGATCAGTACAAATAATTGGGCAATTTAACGGTGTAGCCGCAACATTCACCCTCAAGATCACGTTGGGCATCGCTGATACTCCCAGCAATGATATAACGCTCGGCCAGCTTTTTACGAACCGACTCCTTCCATGGCCCGGATGGAGCATCGCGCTCAAAAAGATCCATGGGCAAGAGCACCAACTCATCAAAGGCATATCCTTCGTGCTTAAGGTTTTGACTGGTTGCCACTTCCAACGCCGCTCGTCGGGCCGTAACAAAAAGATGCTTGTAGCCAAGTTTTTTAAGTTTGAGAAATAATTCCAGCATCGGAGCAATAGGTTTGCACTGTCCCTTTAAACGATATTCAAATGGCTCTTTTTTAGGATGCCACTCAAAATTCAGTTCTTTAAAAAGGTCATAGTCTGTAAGCGCCGTTTCATCAACATCCCAGACTATTGCAGCATTTTCAACAATCTCTTGCTCCTTAAAATAATCAAATGCCCTCTCACAAATCTCCCTTACCTCCGCTGCATACGCCCCATCTTCATAATATGCCACAATACGCCCTTTTGCCTCCTGCAGCTTATCTGGATCATCGGCAAATTGCAGTTTTGCATCTCTTAATGCCAACACGTGCTCCATAGCAAAGACAGAATTGGCACCCAATAACACCAGCAGAATCATTGCACATTGTTTCACTGATTTCAGCATGCTTTTCACCTCAACTCCTCTTTACAATTTTTATCTAATGTCTTGACTAATAACGCTTCCTACTCAATGCTTTATCATGATACTTCTAAAAAAGGAAAAAGGAATCATCATGAAAAAAAGCATAGTACTTTCCGTCATTTTTATGTCTATCGCTCTTCCACATCTTGCAGCCAGACACCATCTTAAATCGAAACCAAAACTTACTCCAACGCTAGCAAAAAAAGCAGCGCCTAAAGCAGCTTCGTACAATAAAAATCGTGATCGTGTTGTTTGCGTTAGCATCCCCAAATGCGGCACTCATCTGCTCGTCAAGTGCCTCACCCTCTTCCAGATTCCCGGCATCTCGTTTGGTTACGAACAACCTATAAAACCATCGCCTGAGCATTTAGCAACAATACGAGAAATCAACAAAAATCCGCCTCCAAATCACTTCAAGGGCATGTTCCACATTCCTACCGTTGGCCCCCTACCATCCGGACTTTCGGTAAGCTTATCCTACCCAACGCGCAAAAAAGCTTTTTGGACACATTGGCCCTACACACGAGAATTTAGTCAGTTGCTTGATAGAACAGCATATGCCAACTTTCTTATTGTTCGCGATCCCCGTGATATGGTCGTTTCATTTGCTCACATGGTCGGCACTGGTCGTAATGGGGAGCTGGCCGATATCAACAGAGTAATTATTGACCTCATTACCGGCAAACAAGAGTACTACATTCCATGGGCTGTTGAGATACAGGAAGCGTATCCAATCCTGTGGGAAAAGGGTTTGTATGGATTTTATAAGCTCTACACGCCATGGCTTAGCGCTCAAAATTTCAAACTCGTAAAATTTGAGCATCTCGTCGGCCCTCAGGGCGGCGGATCAGCAGAGCTGCAACTGCAAGAGATCATGGATATTGGAACCCACCTGGGCGTCAAAATGACGGTTCAAAAGGCACGCGAGGTGATCCAAAATCTTTTTGGTGGCACCTGGACGTTTAGAGAAGGTCAAATTGGTAGCTGGAAAAAACATTTTACTCCCGAAATCAAAGCAGCCTTCCAGGCTGATAAAAAACTTATGCAGCTGCTTATTGATCTGGGGTATGAAAACGATAACAACTGGTAGGGGTGGCCTGTGGTTATAATTACAAAAAACCTCTATCTTCGCATTATTATTTTAACGAGCGTTATTAACATTTTTTGTGCACACGTTTACAGTACCGTCGATGTTAACTTGATCGGTTTTATCAACAGCTTCGGAAGTTTTTCGTGTCACACAAGTAGTTTTGTTGAAACGCTACATCCTGGGGAAAATGTTAAAATTTTCAGAACTAAAAAATGCTCAACACAACACTTGCCAGCCCATTTGGCCAACGTTCTGGAAAAAAGTGTTGATTTGCTCGAAAAAAAAATTCCCGTTATCTACAAAAAATATCCGGCACGCAAGCTGGATAACAGATTAGAGCTCAGTCGCTCCCCCGTGAAACTAGAGCACAAAGATACACGTTTAATCACTGGCATCACCATCCACACCGACACGTTATGGCATAGGTGGGATGAATATGCAGCCATACCCAATCAAAGTATTCTCAAGTTTGCATACTGCGTTACCGAAAGAACCTTGGTCCCCACGCCATGGGTGGAAAAACTCAATACCCATTTTGATGCACTGTTGGTAGCAGACGAGTGGCTGATTGACGTATACAAAAACTCTGGAGTCACACTGCCCATCTTTGTTTTGCCTGAAGTTTTGGACCTCAAATCATTCTTGGCAAAGCCAACAAAGACAAGACGCAACAAACCATTTGTCTTTGGATTTTCTGGCGGCTTCTGGCCACGCAAAAATCATGAACTGCTCCTGCGCGCATTTATCGAAGAGTTTGGTGACAATCCTGATGTTACGCTCAGACTACACGGACGCTTTGAAGGTGGTTTTGAAAAATTCCAAGAGACGTTCAACAAGATAAAAACTCCCAATGTTACTCTTGAACATAAGGCCTTTTCCCGCGCAGAATACGAAAACTTTATCACCTCTTTGGATTGCTACGCAACTGTATCAAAGGGCGAGGGATTTTCTATCATCCCACGCGAGGCCATGGCAGCTGGCATTCCATGCATCGTCTCTGATAACACTGCACAAACAACAATCTGCAAATCGGGCTGCGTTTATTCGGTCCCATCAAATATCATCGAAGACTCTTACCACCTAAAGCTTGAAGAGAATTTTGGGCATGATTTTAATTGTGATATCAAAGATGTCCGCAAAGCACTCCGCGATGTTTACGGGCATTATCAATACTATCTTGCTTTGGCACAACAAGGACGCGAATGGGTAAAACAGTATCTGGCTGAAAACCTTAAAGAAAAATATCACGCCATCGTTCACCCACACACCGTTATTTTTGGCAAAAATAATGAAATCGTTGGCGACTGTCTTGTCACAAACTCACGAACCCTTTATGAAAAATATATGCTTTTGACAAAAATGCGCGAGGAATCATGAAATTGAATGTAATGCGCGCAATCCTGATAGGAGCGCTTTGTCTTATTGCACCAACAGACATCACCGCAGTCAATCAAAGTTATTATGATATCAATTTAATAGGCTATGTTGATGGCCTTGGCAGCCTGGCTTGTCACACCTCCAGCTTTATTGAGTGCCTTCAGGCATCACCAGTACATATTAATCTTATTAAAACCAGAGCATGTGTAACGACAAGCTTTCCTGACTACTTTAAAAGGATTGTTGCCAATGGCACAGATCTCACAACGATCGCTCAACCCAATAAGTACAAACGACCTCTGACGGGAATCACCGTTTACACCGACATCATATACCCAAATAAAAACTGGCGATACTACTTATCAATTCCCAACAAAAGTGTCATTAAATTTGCATATTGCGTTACTGAGCGTTCACAAATTCTCGATGCCTGGGTAAAAATGCTCAACGATAACTTCGATGCACTTCTTGTTCCTGATGAATGGCTCATCGACGTGTATAAAAATTCTGGCGTCAAGCTCCCCATCTTTGTTCTTCCTGAAGTACTCGACTTAAACCACTTCTTGGCAAAAGAACCACCAAAAGACCATCGTCACCCATTTGTTTTTGGTTTTTCTGGAGGATTTTGGCCACGCAAAAACCATGAACTTCTTTTGAGAGCTTTTGTTGAGGAGTTCGGCAATAATCCTCATGTAATACTGCGACTACATGGTCGATTTGGCAACTATCTTAGGAAAATTCTTGAAACATTCAATCAAATCAAAACACGCAATGTCACCTTGGAACACAAAGCCCTCTCGCGTCGAGAATTCCAAAATTTTCTTACCTCGCTCGATTGCTATGTTACCATCTCAAAGGGCGAAGGGTTTTCCATTGTTCCGCGCGAAGTGCTAGCAGCAGGCATTCCATGTATCGTTTCTAATAACACTGCACAAACAACAATCTGCAAATCGGGCTGCGTTTATTCGGTCCCATCAAATATCATCGAAGACTCCTACCACCTAAAGCTTGAAGAGAATTTTGGGCATGATTTTAATTGTGATATCAAAGATGTCCGCAAAGCACTCCGGGATGTTTATGAAAATTATCAACACCACCGTGCCTTGGCCAAGCAAGGACGCGAGTGGGTAAAACAATATCTTGCAGAAAATCTCAAACAAAAATATTGTATGTTAGTGCAGCCAAAAAATGTTATTCTTGGCGATTGCAATGAGATTACTAACGAATATCTTATGACCGACTCGCAAGAACTTTTTAAAAGGTACAACAAGCTTATGACAGCAGGAAAGCTACGTCCTAAAGCAGTAAGGAGGTAGTATGCTATTGTCCCAATTTTTACAAAGATCTATGAACCCTATAACGAGACGCTCGAAAAGTTTTTAGAAAGAATAAAAGCGCATGAAAAAGCTTCTTAAAGGAATTTTGGAGTTCCGTCAGAATGTTTTGGAAGATTACAAAGAGACCTTTGCACGCCTTGCATTAACACAAACCCCCGATGTTTTGTTTATTGCATGTTCTGATAGCCGCGTGGTCCCCAATCTTTTTGCATCAACTAACCCCGGGGACCTCTTTGTTCTTCGTAATATCGGCAATCTGGTACCTCCCTATGCATCAGACACCCAAGAACAGGGCAGTCAATCGGTCGCTGCGGCGCTGGAGTTTGCGCTACTCAAACTCAAAGTCCCTCACATTATTGTTTGCGGACATTCAGCCTGTGGTGCCATGACGGCGCTATGCTCACAAGAAAAACTCGACGCTCTGCCCCACTTGCGGGCTTGGCTGAACGCTGCCAATGTTACGCCAGAAAAATTTAAAGATAAGCTTGAATTCAAATCGGTGCTCAGTCCGGTTGATCAGCTCTCGCAGATCAACATTTTGCTTCAAATAGAGCACCTCAAAACATACCCCTTGGTTCAACAACGGATCCAAGAAGGCAAATTGGTCTTACACGGCTGGTGGTTTGATATCGCCAAGGCCGACGTTTACGCGTTTGAAGAAGAGTTTAAAAAGTTTATGCTGATCGATGAAGAAGAGGCAGCACGAATCGCGCGCAAGCTCGATACTTGAAAACAAGCGATACTGTGTAAACGCTACTCAATTTCCATCGGCTCTTTGTCCTCAATCTCTTCACGCGTCACCAAACCGCTGATGGCAAATGCACGCTTCAGCGCCATGGCCTCAGCAACCTTCAGAATCATCGCATTGGTGTACTGCTGCCAAATGGGTGCATCCTTTTTGTAATACTCTTTGATGCTGACAAATACGGTTGTGGCTTTGGCACGATCCTTGCGGAAAACACTACAAAAAGCACCGGTCAGCTTGGATTTATCAAAAGCCAGATGCTCTTGCCCATAGGTGATGTGCAGGCTGCCATCCTCTTTTTTGGTCAAAACATCGCCCTGATAGACAACATCGCTTTCGATGCCGTCAAAATGTTCATTGAGATTGGCAATTTTTAGATACCCGTCCCTGCTGGTGATAATCGTCGATTTGCCACCATACTTGATGAAGTAGATCTCTTTTTTGAGCGGATCAAGATTGTAGGTCTTGCACAGATACAAAAATGTTTTGAACTCATCATCGGTTGCGCCATATGCAGACGCCTTTCTGATGTGTTCAACATCTTCTTGTTGAAACTGATTACGTTTTTCTTTAACCACGGTTGCCATAAATTCCAATTGTAACAAATGCCGAAAATAGCCAATAAAACAAACAATATTGCGACGTGATAATCGCACACAATTGGCAACAAATCAATATCCGGCAAGCGGTTTTTTACGCCGCTACCGGCTGTTTAAAGCGGTGATAAGCACCCGGATGATAATGGCGCTTAAGCCACTCTCTGCCGCCCCAGATTTTGATCAAAAAGTCTTTGGCCGGGTACTGAACGTGCTGATAATACCGCGAAAGCTGGCGGCCAGCTTTTTTATTGCTATGGCCCATTTTTTCAATGCACCAGATCGCAGCAGCCTCACCAGTCCTATCCGCGCCGCGGCGGCAGTGGATAAGCATAGGGCAAGGAGCCGAATCGTAAATCTCCAGGAGTTTGAGCAGGTGATTTTTGCTGGTCAGGGTCTGGGCACTCATAGGGATATCGAACATACGAACGCCATGGCGATCACAGACCGCTTTTTGCTGGTCCCACCATGACAGGCCGGGATGAGCTCCGCGAAGATTAACAACCGTTTTTATGCCGTGCTGTTTGATATATTTTTCTAGGGCCCGGGGTGAAAGCTGGGCAGAACGATACAGTTTACCCGGTTGAACCACGTGAAAGTTCTCGACAACCCTGTCTTTTACCCTCAGAACATAGGTTGCAGGGTTGATCGCCCTAACAGCCTTTTTCAGGATTTTTCTTCGCTCTGGACTCACAGCAGAAAATGGAAATAATACAAATAGAATGGCTACGCGCCATGATCTGACATAAAACATCATAAATCCCCCCCGGGAATACTGATTAGTACGTACCAGCAGCTAGTTTCCCACGAATTCTGTGATGTTGCAAAGGCCCCAGTCCAATTTTTGTCTTTTTTTTGGCCCAAGAATCTTGACTCAGTAATCAGTAAAACAGTACGCTCTCCTATATTTTCCAACGATTCACTTACAGGATGGGAACGAGTATGAAGAATCATCTAAAGCATCTTGCCGTAATCGCATATATTCTTGTAATGCCCAGTTTTTTGCATGGCGATAATCAGGAACAAGCGCCCCTGATCCTTGATAAACAACGCATGCTCAAAATGAGTTCTCCCCGCTGGCCGTGGAATAGTGCACAAAATCAATTGAAAGCCCTACCTCTCAAATCCATGTGCATCACCATTCCCAAATCTGGTACACATCTTTTATCCAAATGTCTCCGCGCTATACTCCTCAACTATGCAGTCCCTGGCCATACACCTAATCCTAAGGAAGAAGAACGTGCAAAAAAATGTAAGCCCATTTCAAAGAGGTATTTTGTTGCACTTCAAGAAAATCTATTTCGAGACCATCTAGTACGAAAATGTAAGCAACGAAAGATACTCCACCATAAAGATCGGCTTCAAGTATCTTTTCATCTCGTTCATACACCGGAACACGAACAATTTGTTAAACAATGCGTCAGAAAAACGTTATTCCTGATCAGAGATCCACGTGACCAACTGGTATCTTTTGTCTTTTGGGCCTGCAAAAATGCCAAGCTCGACAATGTCGCTTTCAATAATATGCTCCTTGATTTTATCGATGGAAAACAACGAAACAATGTCTATTCGGTTAGAATGCACCCATTCTGTGATGCTCTTTGGACCTTTGGAATAGCGGAATACTATGCATGGTATTTGCCCTGGATGAATGTAAGCAATGTCTATACCATACACTTTGAAAACTTAGTTGGTGAAAATGGTGGCGGTTCTCAAGAGGCTCAGATCCAAGAAATTCATAATATTGCTCGACACGTAGGCGTTGATCTTTCACCAGATACAATCAAAGAGATTGCCGACAATCTTTTTGGAGGAACCAATACCTTTAACAAAGGCCAAATCGGTTCTTGGAAAAGGCATTTTACAGAAGAGCACAAAAGAGCATTTAAAGCGTCAGCTGGACAACTATTAATTGATTTAGGCTATGAAAAGGATATGAATTGGTAAGCAAAAAGGCCCCTTCAAATCTAAGGGGCCTTAAATCAATTTTTACCAAAAGATACTTTTAACAAAATTCAAAATTGTTCTAATCAGGCCCACAATGGAAAAAACCACATCGGTCAAAGCCTGCATAATGGTTTTTTGTGTCGCAACAACTGTATCTTTTTTGTCGACCACTTTAAGCTCTTTTTCTTTGTATTCTTCGGTCATCTTGATGGGTTCTTCTATTATTTTTTGTATTTTTTGGCCTTGCCTGGGACGCGCCGTTGGCGCTGGCATTTCTCCATCGGCTTTGTTCAGCACCTTTTCAATAGTTTCTGGTGACGGACCAACCTCAGTCTCGACCCCAGCATTATCGATAATCAGCTCGTCAATCTTATTCAGATACCACGACTTTTCATCACCCGTCTTTTTTTCAACACCGCAAATAATGATATGGCGGGGCAACAAGAGTCCTTCGGTTACCGTTCCATCAAGCGATGTTTTTTTGATCAGCGCAAAGTCTTTTTCTGGATAACGCTTGCTTGCATAGGTGTGTTCAACCACTTTGAGTGATTTGATTTTTCCCAGATCAAGCTTGGTAGTAGAATCGTCATCTTCACGTCGGATGCCGCCAACTGCCGAATGGCCAAAGAAAGAGAGTTGTGTCAGCTCAGTGGTGGTGCTTTCGTCCTTGATCCTGCCACTCAAAACATCCTCACCATCCTCAAGCGGCGCAAAAGCTGGCTCTTTGAGGGTGCTTGGCGTCGTCTGATCACCCATCGGCGTACCAACAGACCACAATGCTACCACCAGTAAACTTGCACAACGTAAAAATCTTGCTATCATAAGCTCTCCTTTTTGATTTTAGGCTTTTGGACAGACGACTGTACTGTAGCATCAATTGTTTTCAAAACTCAAGCTTTTGGCCTATTGGCAGCAGCAATTCAAGCATTAAACACAAAAAACGCTGCCGTTTGACGCATAAGCGCTAACTGTTCTATCATTTGGCACCCAGCAGATTAGTACAATTGCAGAAAGATTATTCCTATGAAAAAATATTTATA
>JAHFBR010000131.1 GCA_023249955.1 bacterium | reverse complement strand
GGAAAGAAAGGCCAGAAAAAAAAATATACCATGCCGCTTGTTGTGTTGCATGTGCCTGTGTTAAAAGAGCATTAATGTCCATAGCCACTCCTTTTTATTTAAAAAACTATTTTGTTCTATTGATCCTACCATACCGAATGACATTTTTTTGGTGCAAGCTTTGATATTTTGTGGTTGGTTTAAGTAAGGTGGTTGCGGTGTTGATATCTTACATTGTTACTGACAAGCAATAATTTTGCCCAAGGACAAAGACTTTTGGCAGATCAGACCTGCGAGGGGCGTAACGTATCGCCGCACCTCAGCTGGGGGGATGTCCCAACTGGGGTCAAGAGCTTTGCGATCATTACCGACGATCCTGATGCGCCTGGCAAGACCTGGGTTCACTGGGTTATTTTCAATAACCAACCGTTGGTAACATAGCTTGCAGAGGGTATTCCGGATGATGCTGTTTTGAAAAATGACGCCGTGCAGGGAAAAAATGATTCGGGAAAGTTTGGATACTACGGTGCCTGCCTGCTAAAGGCTCATGGGAACGTATTCGCGCGAAAAGTAGGCGAAATCCCCACTTTTTTGGTATATCATGTAGATACTTATTTATGAATTATAATAGTGTTTTACGCTCGAATGGTTTGACGAGCTCACCACGAGCGCAAATAAAAACCTGCTCGTCCTGAGCCTGTCGAAGGATTCGGGCAGGTTTTTCAAAGAGAGCGAACATTGTTTTGTACACCAAAAGAGGGCTGGCATGCTAGGTTTTATTAAAGATAAAATTAAAAAAATTTACACCAATGTAACCAAGCAAGTTTCATCAATTTTTTCTCGCAACAAGCTTGATGACGAGTTTTTAAAAGAGCTTTCCATGCTGTTAATCACGGCCGATACTGGTGTGCGTACCACCAACGAGATTATTAATAAACTTTCACAAGATATTAAAAACACAACGGTGACCACGCTTGAGCAGGCAAAAAATGAGCTTGAACAATTGTTGATTACGTATCTTACGGTACCGGTGGTTGTTGACGATCTGCCACGCGTTGTTTTGCTGGTCGGTGTGAATGGCAGCGGCAAAACAACCTTTATTTCAAAGTTTGCACATCTGCTTAAAACATCGGGCAAAAAAGTTTTGGTTGTTGCGGGTGATACGTTTCGTGCTGCTGCAACACAGCAATTGGCAACGTGGGCCGAGCGCACCGGCGTTGAGATTTTTATTGGTAAAGAGCAGCAGGACCCGGCTTCGGTGATTTTTGATGCGTGCAAAAAATTTAAAGACGAAAATTTTGATCACATAATTATTGATACTGCCGGTCGTCTGCAGACAAAAATAAATCTGATGCGTGAGCTTGAAAAAATCAGACGCATCATTGAAAAACAGCTTGTAGGACAGCATATTGAAGCCTGGTTAACGATCGATGCAATGCTTGGGCAAAATAGTTTGACGCAGGCAGAGCTATTTCATGAAGCAACCAAAGTGAATGGGTTGATTTTGACCAAACTTGATGGAACGGGCAAGGGTGGCATTGTTTTTGCGATTACGCAAAAGCTGCAGCTTCCCATTGTTTACGTGACCTTTGGTGAAGCAGTTGAAGATATTAAACGTTTTGATGCGCAAGAGTATGTTCACGGGTTATTGCACGAATAGCCTCTATCGTAAAAAAAAGGGAGAAGCGAGATGAAGGTACTGTGTAGTGTCGTAATAACGTTGATGATGATGCAAACGGCGGTGCCCAAGGCATTTATGCCATCACTGGATCGTGTGCGCAAAAAGGTTGATGGTGCCGTTAATGATGTCAAAGGGCTGCCTCTTAAGGAGCTGCTGAAAAATCAATCGGCATCCACGATGGTGAATAAAATTATTACCCAGGACGGTGTGTGTGATCAGAAGCCATCAGGACTCGAGGATGTTGAGCGTGCAATTGGCAGCCTGTACTGGGTGCGTCAACATGAGTGGGTGACGGCATTGGGTCGCACTAAAGAGCAGTCGTCGCATCAAGCAGCTCAGCAGATTAAAGATAAAATTAAAGAGCGCTATGCATCAGAAAAAATGCCGCTTGTTGCGTATGCTCATGCGCTTGCTGCTGAAGAGCAACGACTGAATGAAATTATTACAATGCTGTTGAAGTGTACTGCGTGCAAGGGCCCGCAGGATGCAGAAAAACTTAAAAAATTATTTGATGAACACACGCGTTGCATGCAGACGTTGCAGCAATTGACAGCAATTACGAACGCGTTACTGATGTGATGTTTGTGATGGACCGTTTGAGTTCGCACCCTTCGAGACGCCCTGCGGGCTCCTCAGGGCGAACGGATTCTGAAATTACCGTTCGTGGTGAGGAGAGCCGGTAGGCTCGTCTCGAACCATACGAACCACAGCTACGTTAAAACGAATAGGACATCTTATGAAACACGAAATTTATTACGTAACCACCAACCCAGGAAAAGTTGCAGAAGTTGCAGAGTATGCGCAGCTGTATGCGCCAGAGATTGAGATAAAACAGTTTTCTGCTGACATTGATGAGATTCAATCCAATGATCAGGTTGCCATTGCGCGGGACAAAGCAAAGAAGGCGTGGGATTTGTTGCGCAAGCCGGTGTTGGTGGATGATTCGGGAATCTTTTTTGAGAAATATTATAAATTCCCCGGCACCATAAGCAAATTTGTTTCGTACGGCCTTGGCTTTGATGGCATCAAGCGCTTGATTGACGAGGGTGATCGCGCGTACTTTTTGCTTTCAATGGTGTACATCGAGACTGAAGATCAGCTTCATATGTTTGAGGGCAGGACTAACGGGCGGCTTACCAAGCCAGAAAAGTTTGAAGGCGACCCGCATTTGCCATATGATGTCTATTTCATTCCGGATGGCTCGGATGTTACCAATGCGGTGATGCGTCAAAACTTTAAAGATACGGCGCAGTTTTATTATCGCATCAAGGCGCTGCAGCAGTTTTTGACGTGGTTTAAAGCGCGAGCGAAATAACATGACCAAGATACGTGAATTTATTACCACACTAACCACACAACTTCGTGCCGTATGCGACAATCAGCATGCAGCCGAGTTTGAAGCGTGGCTGGTGATGGAGCATGTTTCTGGCAAATCCAAAGCACAGCTTCTTGCTGCTGAA
>JAHFBR010000130.1 GCA_023249955.1 bacterium | reverse complement strand
GGCGTTCTGGCCTTTACATCATCCACCGATCAAGTTGGCCCACTCACCCGCACCGTGTATGATAACGCACTCGTACTCTCCACGCTTGCAGGCGCAGATAAAAATGATTCGACATCACAGCAAGTGGCACCAAAAGATTACACCCACGGGCTTGATGGCAAGCTGCCGCAGGGCCTGAAAATTGGCGTCATCAAAGACGCATTTGAAGCAGAGGGTATTGACCCAGAGGTACGCGCTTCATTTAATAACGCGCTTGAACAACTCAAAAAACTGGGCGCCACCATCACGACCATTGATCTACCAAACCTGAAGTACGGCATTGCACTTTACTTCATCATCAGCCGCGCTGAAGCGGCATCCAACCTGTATCGCTACGATGGTTCGCTGTATGGAGCACGCAATAAAGATGCAAAGACACTGTTTGATATGTATCTTGCCACGCGGCACGACGGCTTTGGTGCCGAAGTTAAACGCCGCATCTTGGTAGGCAACTATGTTCTTTCTGCTGGCCACAAAGACGCCTACTACAACAAAGCAAATCACATTCGCGCCATGCTGCGTGCTGAATTTGAAGAGGCGTTCAAAGGCGTTGATCTGCTGACCAGTCCAACAGTTCCCATGCTGCCGTTCAAAATTGGCGAACTCTGCAATGATCCGATTGCGCTCTATTTGGCAGACTATTTTACCACACCAAACTGCATCATCGGCACACCAGCAATCTCAATTCCGTGCGGATTTTCAAAGAGCAACTTACCTATTGGCTTCCAGTTCTTTGGCCCACGCCTGAGCGAGCAGCTGCTGTACAAAGTTGCCCATGCATTCCAAGAAAGCACCGATTATCATCTCAAAACGCCAGATAATTTTGAGTAACCAATGCACCCCTACTTGCCATCGATTTTTTTATAAATCGTTTCCAACTTTGTCCACGGCACGACGTTACCCTGCGCACGCTGGTGAGCTTGACTACCAGCATACACAACAATCGGCGTGATATCGCTTTCTGTTTGCCCTTTGAACCATGTCAGCGTATCAAAGAATTTGTTATTCATCGTTTCAGATGCTTTGATTTCTATCGGCACCGTATTGCCACCAGCCTCAACAATCAGGTCTATTTCGTTTTTATTGCTATCACGAAAAAAAGATAAAACATAACGAAGACCTTGAGCATTAAATTGCTTAATGAGATCGACAATCACCATATTTTCAAAAAGCGCACCATAAAGCTCTCTTTTTTTAATGAGCGTTGTTTGATCAATCCCCATAAGTGTTATGGCAAGCCCAACGTCATAAAAATACAGCTTGGGGGATTTTGTAACCCGTTTACCCAAGTTATCATGATAGGAGGGGAGTAGAAACAAAATAAAACTTGTTTCAAGGAGCGCAAGCCATCCCTTTGCAGTACTTACACTTATGCCACAATTCGAAGCTAAATCAGTAAAATTGAGCATCGCTCCTACACGCAAGGCACAGAGCTGCATAAACTTTTTAAAAATAAGTATATTATCAATGTTTTTAATGCTTCTGATATCACGCTCAACATAAGTTGATATATAATTTTCATAGTAATCTTGCGCATTGATTTGGGGTTGGTAAACGCGAGGATAAAACCCGTTGCACAGTTGAGCATTCACACTGTCACCCAGCAACTGAGCATGACTTAACTCTTTTGTTGAAAGCGGAAGCAACGTATAAAAGTAAACGCGTCCCGCCAATGATTCGCTTATCTTTTCATGCAATAAGAAATTTTGCGATCCGGATAAAATGTAGTAACCAGGACGAGGATCTTTATCAACCTCAACCTTTAGTTGGGCAAAAAGATTGGGTGCATACTGCGCTTCGTCAATAATAACACCGACATCATTTTTGTAGCTCTTCAAAAAACCCTTGGGGTCTGAGTTTGCAAAATCGAAAATCTCAGCATCCTGCATATCCAAATAAACATGGTCCTTAAAAATCTCTCTCACAAGCGTGCTTTTACCTGATTGCCTTGGTCCAATTATGGCCACAATAGGAACTTGCTTTGCTCCGTCCCTAATAACTCTCATCAAATCTCGTTTTATAAACATACCTACCCCTAAGATCTATGGAAATCAACTATCATACTGCATGAATATCATACCATTTAATTAGTGATTTTCATAAAACTGGCTGTTTATATCAAAAAAAATGGCGGTGGGGGAGGCCCCACCGCCACTAAAAATTCAAACCCTTATGCCATCAAAGCATCAAAATCAATATCAGCCCATCGCTCCGCTTCACCCAATAACAAAAAGCGCGTCTGAACCATCTGCCAATAAACCTTACGCAGCGCATCTTCCATCAGCATCTTGGCATCGGCAAAATCCTCGGATGCGATTTTTACCGAGCTCAAAAGCCCTGGAATAATGTGCGACTTGTGCTTATCAGTCAATGAACAATCGGCCGTCAGTGGAAACGCAGGCAGCTTCCAGTATCCATCAAAAATCGTAACATTAACATCCTGAGCGCAGCAATCAATCGTAAACACCAAGCGCATCGTCGCATCGTACGGCTGCTCATCAATTATAATTGGCTTGGATGGTTCATACTGCTCAACCAAGAAAAATGGGCTCTTGTAAGTTGCCCAGTACTTGTGTTCTTCAGACAAATTAGTTTCAAGCAATCCAGCAGGATTTTCAAACAGCAGTCTGAGCGTTGCATCCAGCTCATGCTTAGCAACCATCAAAATCCCACGACCGCGTGACGAGTTGACCGGCTTGATCACAAAAATATCGCATCCCAACTCATTGATTAATGCTTGCGCCATGCCTGGATCGTACTTGACTGGGCATGTTTTGCATTGTGGACGATATTTTTTGAGCTCATCAGTCATAAACAGGAGGCTCATGCGATACTTATTATTCACAAACTTATTCGACATATCTCCGACAAAAATAACATTGGGAAACTCTTCCTTCATCTTTCTGACTGTTTTTGTTGGGCGTCCCTTTTTAATCAACACCATGGCCGCATAATCCTGACGATGTTGCGCCGTCACAACACCATGCTGTTGATACAACGATGTCTCAATGTGCTGTCTCAAATCAGTTATATTTTTTGCCTCCTGCCCACCCAACTGCGCAAACAGATCCATATTTATCTCTTTAC
>JAHFBR010000129.1 GCA_023249955.1 bacterium | reverse complement strand
TGTGACGCGTGTGCCGGGGACCAGGAGCTGCGCGTGTTCCTGTTGCCGCTCAAAACACCACAGCTGGGGTGTTACCATCAGCGCGATACCGCTCATAACCAGCGTTATCAGTGGTAATGTTGCGCGAACCCATTCGATGACCAGCGCGTGAAAAAAGGGGCTATGTAAAAGTGAAAACCATGATTCCATTGCAACACGAAAATAATAAAGATTTATAAGAAAACAGCATATGAGCGCATTAAAATATATTTATTGTCGATTGTACAATGTATCACAGTTTTAAAATCTGGAAAGCACATGAAAATAAAAAAGGTTCATGGTCGTCAAATCCTTGATTCGCGCGGCCAGCCCACCGTTGAGTGTGTTTTAGAGCTTGAGGGCGGCGTCCAGGTATGCGCAAGTGTGCCATCTGGAGCGTCGGTTGGAAAGTATGAAGCGCATGAATTGCGCGATGGCGATCCAGCGCATTTTGGTGGCAAAGGGGTTTTAAAAGCACTGAAAAACCTTGAAACCGAAATTGCTGCTTTATTGCTGAACCAAGAGCCTGATGTTATTTCCATGGATGCCGCGATGATTACTTGCGATGGTACGCCGGACAAATCGCGCCTGGGAGCAAATGCGCTTTTGGCAGCAAGTATTGCTGTGGTTCGTGCTCAGGCGCTTAGCCAGCGGGTCGAGTTGTATGAGCTGATTTATAAGCTCTGGGGTTTTGAGGCGCCACAGATGCCGGTGTGTATGTTCAACATTATTAACGGTGGCTTGCATGCGCATAACGATTTGGCGATTCAGGAGTTCATGATTATGCCACGTGGTGGCACGTTTGCAGGGCGCCTTGAGGTTGCTGATGCCGTGTATGCCGAACTTAAAAAACTTCTTGAAGGCAGCAGTTACTCAACCGCCATCGGTGATGAGGGGGGCTTTGCGCCACAGTTCAAGGGGCGGGGCATGAAAAAAGAGCAGGCAGCGCTGGATCTTTTGATGAATGCATGCAGTCGGACTGGTGGTGATATTGTATTTTGTTTGGATGTGGCGGCATCGCAATTTTATGATGCTAGAAGCAAAAAATATCGGCTACACGATGTGCAGATGGATGCGCAACAGCTTATTGATTGGTATGCCCAACTGTGCTCACATTACCCCATCGATTCGCTTGAAGATGGCCTTGATCAGGATGATTGGGATGGTTGGCAACACTTGACGCATCTATTGGAATTGCGCATGCAAGTTGTTGGTGACGATCTGTTTGCAACTAATGTTGAACGCATTGCGCAGGGCATTGAAAGGCATTCCGCAAATGCAGTTCTGATAAAACCCAATCAGATTGGCACCGTGTCTGAGGCGGTTCAGGCCATAAAGCTTTGCAAAAAGGCCGGACTCAAGACCATTATCTCGCACCGCTCGGGCGAAACCAATGACTCGTTTATTGCCGATCTTGCGGTTGGGACTGCTGCCGACCAGCTTAAAGCCGGTGCGCCCGTGCGTGGCGAGCGGGTAGCGAAATATAATCGCTTGCTGGCAATTGAAGAGCTTTTGGGTTAGTGAGCCTCCAAAACTTTCTTGCACACCAACAACAAAAAGCATGCAAAAAGTGCAAGCCCACCGGTGTACATAAAAACAGCGCCATGATCTATTGTTTCCCACAAAATGCCAGCAGTAAGTCCGGCTCCAAGCAGCGCCAAGCCCGTTGAGGTGGCAAAGACGCCCAGGGCGGTTGCTTTGGAGCGCTCAGAGGCGAGGTCTGCAGCGTAAGCGCGGTGATTGACTTGAACAATAGCAAGCGCAACGCCGTATAGTGCAAAGCAGATCATGAGCGTGTGCAGAGAGAATGCATACATAAAGCCAAGCGAGGTGAGCGCGAATAATGCGTAGCCCAGTGTCATCATTTTCCAACGGCCAATACGATCTGACAGAATGCCAAACGGTGTTGAGCAGGCCATGTAAATCACATTAAAAAATACGTACAATAACATGGGCATGAGTGCAGGAGCGCCATGATTCAGAATATCCTGTGCTCGCAAGATAAAAAACATATAACTTGCATGGCCCAGTGAAAAGATTGTTGCGATGGTGGTGAAAACAATAAATGGCCTCGAAAGCTTTTTATTCGACGAAGCATCTAAGGAGTCTTCAGGGGCTAACTGAGCTTCACGGACCCATTTTAAGGGGATAACTGAAAAGAATGATATGAGCGCAGCAATCAAGATTATGGTTTTGAAATCAAGTTCCCATTGCCAAACCAAAAATGCTGCGATGACTGATCCTAAGATTGCTCCTAGGTTATCAAAGGCGCGATGAATGCCAAATGCCTTGCCAACATTGCGTGGCATTGATTGCGCAATAAGTGCGTCACGCGGGGCGTCGCGCAAAGATTTGCCAATACGCTCTAGGCCAACAAAAAGAAACATAAAAGGCCAGGTATGCGCAAGTAGCAGAAAGAGTTTAAAAATGGCCGAGACCAGATAACCCGCATACACAAAGATTTTGCGCTTTTTTATTCTGTCTGACCAGGCTCCAGAAAATGCTTTCAAAAGCTCGGCACCTCCGTCGCGAATGCCACCAATAAGACCGACAGCAATGCCCGTTCCTCCAATGCTTTGGATAAGTAGTGGCAAGATGGGCAGGATCATTTCGCTGCTTAGGTCGTTTAAAAAACTAACGACGCCAAGTAAAACGACATTGCGGGTGCCTGGATTTTTTTTGATACTCATAGCGCTCCTTTTTTGTGATTGAGTTGCCCTTAGAAACTAAAAGGCAGGGAGCGCTAAAAGCAAGATATTACGATAAAGCCATCGTGCGTTTATTAGGAAGCTTTAGACTTGTCTTCGTGGGCAAGCTTAAGCGCACTAAGAATCTCGTCACAGCTCTTTTTAGATTCAAAAAATGATGGCCAGTCTTGGAATCGTTCATAAAATGATTGTGTGAGGGTATCTAAAACCAATTTGTTGCATGCCATGTGATCTATGAGTGGGGCCGTGCTATACGCACCACCAATCCAATATTTTGCGAATTCCAACGGGTTTTTTCGATAAATAAGCATTCGATTTTCTGGAGCTTCAGCGGTGGTACCGATCCAGTTGCAGGGGCCAATGTGAAGAGAGTGCTCTGTTAGATACGCAATTGCCTTTCTGAGTGTTGTGTTGAAATCATGAAGATCTTTATGGTGCGCGTACAATCTGGCTATGATGTGTTTCTTGATACAA
>JAHFBR010000128.1 GCA_023249955.1 bacterium | reverse complement strand
TAGTTCCATTGTGAATAATCTTGATTCCCAGCGCTTGATACTCAAGCATCTTGGTTGGGCGCGAAACCCAATTAATGATATCTTTTTCGCGGAACAAAAGCCCGACATCTGCTGCGGCAAGATGTTCCATCAGGTGCTGTGGCGCAACAGTCATAACGCAGTACGATGCAGCGGGAATATTGTGTTTGGCAATGGCATCCAAAAAAGGCTGCTTATCCTGCGAAAGCACGAGTAAAAAACTTTTTGAATCTTTATGATATTGCTCAGCAAAAAAATCAACCGTCTCTTGGGCGCATTGCCATAATTTATACGAACCGCTGTAGCAATAAACATAGGCGTCAGCAGAAATACCAAGCCTCTTGCGCGTATTTTTGCGCCATTCCATAACTTTTTCTTGTTCGATTTTTTTTGGCAGATCATGCGTTGCCAAAACAATTTTTGCCGGATCGGCTTTAAAATGTTCAATCAAATATGTCGTAAGCGCGGGGCTCACCGCTTCAATAGTTAAGTCAGTATAAGTATTTTTTGGACCGTAGACCGATTTTTCAACCCACTCGAGCGCATGGTACATCATGCGATGCAAAAAGCGCGGCAACAGTTTGCCTTTCTGTCGCAAATACACATAGCGATACTCTTCAGCACACAAACCACGTGCCTGCACCACCAGTTTGATGGGGCAACTTTTTTTTGCCATCGTGATAGATCGTGCTGCAACCCACCCGGCAAGCGGCCCACGCGCAACAATTTCATGCACAGGGATCACTTTAAGCAAACGCTGGAGCTTGAGTGCACTCAGCCATAAACTACTTTTTCCGATAAACGGCAATCGTTTTAAAATTACCACATGCAGCTTGTCATGTGCAGGAATAGCTTGCAGTATTTTGTGCGCCGGTAATAATTGTGTCTCAAAAGAAACCAGCGTAATCTCAAGATCGCGCTCGACAGCAAGCCTTTCCAGCAAAGGTGCCAATACTAAACTTTGAAAAACAGCGTTTGCAATACCGTCGTACAGCACAACCACGAGCTGCTGATTTGCTGGATTGTACATAAAAAACCTCTGATTTATTCAAAAAGTGTTACGTTTCTTTTATGATGATGAAACTTATATCGTTTTTATTCAAATAATTTGTCGTTGCGTGGCAAGGATGTGGGCGTATGAAATTTATTAAACCATTTGAAAGTATCAGCATACAAGACATTCCACTGGTTGGTGGAAAAAATGCATCACTGGGTGAGATGATTCAAAAACTTACTCCCAAAGGGGTTTTGATTCCATCGGGCTTTGCACTGACTGCCGAAGCATATCGTTTTCATCTCTCAGCTAACAATCTTGAAGCGCCCATCAAAAAATTGCTCGACAGCCTGTCCAGAAAAAATCTTGATGAGTTTGCACGCATTGCCCATGAAATCAGAGCACTCATCAAAAATGCCCCGTTACCGCAAGAAATTACCGCCGAAGTAACACAAGCTTATCACGACATCGAAAAACGCTACGGCACGCAATGCGACGTTGCAGTACGTTCATCTGCAACGGCAGAAGATCTGCCCGAGGCTTCGTTTGCCGGGCAGCAAGAAACATATCTCAACATCAGAGGCGTTGCCGATCTTTTGGCTGCTTGCACACGTTGCTTTGCATCACTATTTACCAATCGTGCTATTTCATACCGCATGGATCACAACTTTGACCACATGAGCGTTGCTCTTTCAATCGGCGTACAAAAAATGGTTCGCTCTGATTTGGCCAGCTCCGGTGTTATTTTTACGCTAGATACCGAAAGCGGCTTTAAAGACGTTGTTTTTATCACCGCTTCGTACGGGCTGGGCGAAAATATCGTGCAGGGCTCGGTAAACCCGGATGAGTTTTACGTGCACAAAGCAACACTGAAACAAAACTTTAAGCCGATTCTGAAAAAACGTCTTGGCAGCAAGTTGTTTAAACTGATTTACTCGCAAGAAAATGGAACCCCGGTCAAAAACATTGAAGTCCCCTTGGCGGATCGCCGCCACTATTCACTCACCAACGATGAAATTTTATCGCTCGCACGCCAGGCTGTGATCATCGAAGATCATTACACCGAACAGAAAAAGGCCTGGTGTCCGATGGATATTGAGTGGGCAAAGGATGGCAACGATGGGAAATTATACATCGTACAAGCACGCCCAGAGACGGTGCATTCAAACAAACAGCGTGATAATTATTTTGAAGAGTATCTGTTGTCAAAGGCAAAAAACACCATTCTTGCCACCGGCAAAAGCGTAGGCCGCAAAATAGTTACCGGTACTGCACGCGTGGTTGAATCGGCAAAAAACATGAGTTCTGTGCTGGCGGGTGAAATATTGATTACTGATATGACCGACCCAGACTGGGAACCGATCATGAAAGTTGCCGCAGGTATCATCACCAATCGCGGCGGCAGAACATGCCACGCCGCAATCATCAGTCGCGAGCTGGGCATTCCAGCCATCGTCGGAGCAGGGGATGCAACAGAAAGAATTAAGACAGGGCAGACCATCACACTTGATTGCAGCAGTGGTGAGACGGGACTGGTGTATGACGGTACCGTACCCTTTGAGATTAAAAAAGTAGCACTCGGTACACTCAAAAAGCCACCGGTTGATATCATGGTCAACTTGGGCAACCCTGATGAGGCGTTTAACGTTGCAAAATTGCCCACCAGTGGCGTTGGACTGGCGCGCCTGGAGTTCATCATCAACAGCAGCATTCAAATTCATCCTATGGCCTTGGTGCACCCAGAAAAAGTCACCAACCCTGATGATCGCAAGGCAATCGATGATCTGACGGCAGAGTATGCCGATAAAAAAGAGTTTTTTGTTGATAAACTTGCGCAAGAAGCCGGCACCATCGCTGCCGCATTTTACCCGCAGCCGGTGATTATTCGTTTATCTGACTTTAAAAGTAACGAGTACCGCAAATTGATTGCCGGTGAAGCGTTTGAGCCGGAAGAAGAAAACCCAATGATTGGATTTCGTGGCGCATCGCGCTACCACCATGAACACTACCAGGAGGCCTTTGCGCTTGAATGCCAAGCCATGAAAAAAATACGTGATGAAATGGGCCTGACAAACGTCATTTTGATGCTGCCCTTTGTGCGCACTATCACCGAGGCCAAAGCGGTCATTGCCACCATGAAGCAGCACGGTTTAGCACAAGGCAAGGACGGGCTTGAAATTTATATGATGTGCGA
>JAHFBR010000127.1 GCA_023249955.1 bacterium | reverse complement strand
GAGGCTGCTTACGATGAGGCTCTGGAAGAATTTTTCTTAAGTTTTTATCGTGTCTTTGTGCCGCCAGCAACCATTTTGAGTAACTTCGATTTGGGAGAAGATAAAGATGTCTTCCAAGACTTTTTAAAGACCTGGCACAAACGCGATTACGATGTATCCATCATTCATCCAACGCAGGGGCATTTTGCAGCGTTGGTGCGCCTTGGCACCGTGCATGTACAGCAAGAAGTTGCACGCCAAATCTCGTTGCCGCGTGCACTTAAACTTTTGCTCAAGCTGCCGCACGAGCCGCACACCATCGACTGTTTTGACATTTCGCACAAGCAGGGCATGTTCATGGTCGGCTCGTGTGTGCGCTTTGCGGACGGTCAGCCGGATAAAAACAGTTTTCGTCGTTTTCACATCAAAACGGTTGAGGGACAGGATGATTACGCGTCGTTGCGCGAAATCGTTGGGCGTCGCTATCATACAGATGCCGATTTGCCTGATCTGATCTTGATTGATGGTGGCAAGGGGCAGCTGAACGCGGTTGCCGATCTTTTTCCTGCTGCCGAGTTTGTCAGCTTGGCCAAGCGCGAAGAAACTATTTTTTCTAAGCGTTTTATGGCGGGCAAAAAGCTTGATCAAAAAAGTTATGCGGCACAGGTGTTGATTGCGTTGCGCGATTACGCACATCATTTTGCGATTAGTTTTCATCGCGAGACGGAACGTAAGCAGCTGCGATAAGTCTTAAATCTTGAAGGGACTAGGTATGATATTATGGATTACGTTATTTTTTAGTCTGATGCTTTCAATTCCGTGTATCCAGGCCGGTTGGGCAGAAGAGACCTTAAAATCTATGACGCTTGAAGAAAAACTCGGCCAGCTCTTTATGATCGAGGTGCGTCCCGAGCTTGGCTCCGAGCATTTGCAAGAAGTAGAAAGATTGATCACCGAGCATCACATCGGCGGCCTGATTTTTTTTAAAGGCCTCATGCAGCAGCAAGTTGAGCTGGTGAACTACTTTCAAGTGACAAGCAAGCATCCATTGCTGATTGGCCAAGATGCCGAATGGGGCTTGAGCATGCGTCTAACGGATGCGCCACGTTTTCCCAAAAATATGACCTTAGGTGCTTTGCAAAAAGATGCGTTAATCATTTTATTGGGCCAAGAGATTGCACGGCAGTGTCGTGCGCTTGGTGTTCATGTCAACTTTGCGCCGGTAGTTGATATTAACAGCAATCCGGATAATCCCATCATTGGTGTTCGCTCATTTGGTGATGCCAAAAGAAAAGTTGCTTTAAAAGGGGGTCTGTTTGCGTTGGGCCTGGAGAGTGGTGGTGTGCTTGCGTGTGCCAAGCATTTTCCCGGTCATGGCGATACGAGTGTTGATTCGCATACTGCCTTGCCACTGCTGGAACACTCGTGGAAACGCTTGAATGATGTAGAGATCTTTCCCTTTGAGGTACTCATCGAGCAAGGCCTGAGAGCGGTTATGACCGCGCACCTAACTGTGCCAGCATTAGATGCAAGTAACCTTCCAGCAACGCTTTCACGTCCTATTGTTACCGATCTTTTACGAAAAAAATTGGGCTTTGATGGGCTGATTTTTACCGATGGCATGAATATGAAAGCAATCACCAATACCTTTGGTGTACCCCAAGCAGCACTGCGTGCCATCAAAGCTGGATGTGATATTGTTTTGTGTCCGCCTGACGTCCGCGATTCGATTGCATACATCATGGGAAAAATAAAAAAAGATCATGTACTGCATAATGAACTCAATGATCACGTACTAAGAGTCTTGAGGGCAAAAGAGTGGTGTGGCCTGGATCAAGCACGCTTGGTGTCATCAGAAGGTTTGCATGAACGTGTGCATCACGCCGATCTGCCATTTTTTAAAAAAGCGCTGTTTCAAGAGGCGGTGACGTTACTCAATAATCGCGATGGCAAGGTTCCTCTCGATAAAGCAGAAAGTGTTTTCATCATTGA
This sequence comes from bacterium, assembly GCA_023249955.1. Classification (GTDB taxonomy): domain Bacteria; phylum Babelota; class Babeliae; order Babelales; family RVW-14; genus JAHFBR01. Next base: position 1,244 of record JAHFBR010000127.1, on the reverse strand, counting down.
TGTGGGTGGTGGTGCAGATAGTTTGAATCAAGACAACAAGATGTATTGTGCTTTGGATGATAACAGCAGAACGGCTATGAATATTATTGAAAAAAGTTTTGATTACAAGGTTGCGGTTGTACGCCTTTTTGCTGCAAGTAAAGAGCAAAGCTTCTTTGGCAAGATGCCTTCGCTATCACCCGTGGTGCAGGAGTTACTTGAAGGGTTGGCTTTATTTCACAGGAATGTCATTTTTGTGGTTTGCATGAGTCCGTATGTGTTGCAGCACCTGCCGCAGTATCCGACCATTGTTGCATATGAAAATGACCCCGATGCAGTCCAAGCAGCCATGGACGTGCTCTGGGGTCGTGCTCAAGCGCCAGGCGTTTTGCCTATCTCACTCTAAATGCTTGATGTTAGCTTTCTGTCTCCGCTACGCTCAACCATCCTGATGATGTGATGGGACTTTTTAAGGATGGAGAGCATATGAATCAAGCTGGTATTCGTGATTATCGTTATTGGATTATTGTTTTGTTTTTTACGCTGACAAGCATGCCCCTGCAGGCGATGGAAGAAGCGCCGGCCATGCCGGTCTTTAATCCGGCAGAACTCAGACGTATTGCTGAAGGCGAAGGCTATGGCTACGGTTACAAATATGGCAACTTGAAGCTTTTGGAAACGTTGTGCGATTCGTTTAATAAACCGACCAATGCCTACCAGATAGCAGTTCCAGAATTTAAGGGCATTCCGTCTGACAAGATCCAGGAGTTTCTTAAAGCAAAATGTGATGTTGTGGCTGAGTGGGGGAAGGTTGTCGAAAAGTTACCGGCTGATGTCCTGACAAGCAAGGACTTTTCCAATGCTTTTTTAACAGCTCGCGAAGATTGTGAAAAAGCTGTCCGTGCAGCATTTGATAAAATTCTTGCTGGGGATCTTACAAATTTCAGCTTTGACCAAGCGTTTGGAGTTGAGGGTGTTGATGCGCTGATCAAAAAAATCAGTGACGCCGGTGAAAAATTTATGGTGCGCAGCACCGGCAAAGAGGACACGCGTGAGCTTGCCAATGCCGGCGGCAATGTAAGCATGGCAAACGTGGCGCCCGCAACCAAAGAGATTTTGGAGGCGATGCGTGAGGTGGTGGCCTCGTATTTTGGCATTAAATCACTGACGCAACGGGTAGGTGCGGGCGATACATCACTACTTATCGATAAAGCACCCTTCACTCCTGTCTTAATCCAACGCATGATTGGTGAAACTGAGGGCCA
>JAHFBR010000017.1 GCA_023249955.1 bacterium | reverse complement strand
CCATACGTTCATAAAAATCGAACGCCTCTTTTTCAGAGATAATCAGCTCGTGATGCTGAGTCCCAAACTGTTGTGCAACGCGCCGCGCCCATGCAAGTTCGTTGTTTGCAACATCGTCAGCAAAGGCGATGGTAAACGTTTTGATATTTGCCTGCTGCTGGGCCATCAGGGCAACATTCAGGCTAGAGTCAAGCCCGCCGGAAAGATATGCACCTACCGGCACATCGGCAATCATACGCTTCTTGGTTGAATCGATCAGCAATTCGCGGATTGTTTGAATACAAAACTCTTCCGATTGAAACTGTTTTTTTTCCTGTTCGCTTAACGGCTTGACCGGATTATACCACTCGTGAAAGCTCACACGTTTTTGCGCATCAACCATGGCATAAAATCCGGCTGGCAGTTTGTACACCCCATCAAAAATCGTCAGCGGCGCCGGCGCAACCATAAAGGTTAGATAATGGTACCAGGCACGCGCGCTCATGCGCTTTTCAATCCATGGCAACGGCCACAAGGCTTTGATCTCTGATGCAAAGCTCAAAACGCCACCCTGCAGTGAAAAATAGAGCGGTTTAACGCCAATGCGATCGCGCACCAAATAAAAAACCTGTTTGTTAAAGTCAAAAAGTGCAATAGCAAACATCCCTTCAAAGCGCTTTAAGCAATCAATGCCCCACGCTTTGTAGGCGTAAATGATCGTTTCAGTGTCTGATGTGGTGGTGTAGCAATAGCCTAGATTTTCAAGCTCTTTGCGCAACGCTGCATGATTATAAATTTCACCATTCAGGCACACCACGACGTTATGTTCTTGGTTGTACATCGGCTGATTAGCCGCATCGGAAAGATCGATAATTTTAAGACGCCGCGCCGTCAGGCCCAGGTGATGCTCGTCAGATTTCCATATCCCCATTGCATCAGGACCGCGATGTGCAATGCGCTGCTGCATGGCATTGAGCAGTTGTTCACTGACAGAAAAACGACCCCGCTGAAGGTTATAAAAACCTGCAAATCCACACATAAAGCCTTACTCCTTTTTTTTAGTGAGGCGTCTGCGTTATGTTAAAAAAACCGACTCAGCTGATGGTGTTTTTGCTGCTGGACGTTGGCGTTCCTGTTCAAGCACCTTGTCTACCGATGCCATTGCCGATAACATGGCAATATCCATGTTGTTATAGCGATGCAAACCATTGCGCCCCATCAGCTGCAGATTTGGAAATGTTGCCAAATAATTCAGTACCACAGAAAGATACTCTTTGTAGTGCTCATCGTAGACCGGATAGGCCTCGGGGGTACGCATGACCATGCCGTCAACAACGGCGGCTGCTTTGACAAGCCCTATTTTTTCTAACTCTTTTTTGCCCAGTTCAACCAGCTCGTAATCAGATTTAAACCAGAACGGTTCATCAACAAACGTAAAATATTCAAGGCTCAATGCGGTGTGTTTGCCGGCGTCATCAACCATGAGTGGTGAAAAGTTATTCATGTTGCCAATGCGCCCCATGCGTACGTCTTTTTCGTGGATATAAAGCCAGTGATCGGGGCAAACATGTGTTTTTTGAATAATTAAATTGACGGTGATCAGGCCACGATAACAAAGCGACTGAGCGGCTTTGATAACATGTGCCGGTGCGGCCGGGGTCAGTGATAAAATAAGACTACGCAGCGGCATGGTCGAGAAAAAGTAATCTGCCTCGTGACGCGTGATCTGGCGCGCACCTTGTTCTGAGCCTTGCTGAGCGGTGGAAACGGCAACAATTTTTTTGCCGTCATGTTCAAGTGAAACAACGCCGGTATTCAGATGAAGCATGGCGTTATCGTTTTGCATAATTTTTTCTGCAGCCCGCTCCCACAAGGTACCAGCGCCTCGTGATGGGTAGTAAAAAACATCATTGATGGTACGTGGTTTATTCTTTTTAAACCAACCACCAAAGAAGGCGTAAAATATCGCTTTGGAAAGCGAAAAACCTTTGATGCGTTGCGCCGACCAATCGGCTGAAATTTTATTGCACTCAATGCCCCAGACCTTTTCGGTGTAAGTTTTGAAGAAAATAGAAAAGAGCCGGCGGCCAAATTTGTTGGTTACCCAATCCTGAAATGAACGAACCTCTTTGATGGGGAATATGCGAATCCACACGTAACTAAGCACACTTTTAACGCACTCCATAATGCTTAGGCCTCGCACGACGTTCATGGGCTCGAGCGGATAATGAAAGAAATGTTTTTTGTAATAGATGCGCGTGTAGCGCTTGTGTTGATGAAAGTCCCCCGCCATGATCTCGTTCCACCAGGCCAAAACCTTTTCAGACTCGGTGATAAAGTGATGGGGACCAATATCATAGCGACAGTTTTTATACTCAGTCGTCCTGGCAAGCCCGCCAACCACACGCTCTTTTTCAATGACGGTGACGGCAAAGTTACCTGCTTTCAAAAGCTCCATGCCAGCCGTTAATCCGGCAGGTCCAGCACCAATGATAAACGCCTTTTTTTTCGCATTTTTCATACTACCCTCTTCTTGCACACGCGTCTCCAAAACATTAGTGATAACATAATGAAAAATGGTTCAATTGGCAAACGTAAACGCGCAAAGCCACAAATAGATGAAAGTGCGATGAACAGTAAAAAAAAGCTTGCCGCCATCACTACAACAGATAAATCTTTGTGCCGAATCAGCGCGTCGATGATAAAACCACAAAAGCCGAACAGCAGCATGATATTGAGCATGATCTCGGCATAAATGATCCAGATGATCCAACGGTTATGCACATCAGGATTCAAAAAGCGCAGAACCATCTCTTTGATGCCACGATTGGGTTGATACGGCGGTAACTGGCCGCCAGAATCGATGAACAAAAGCTCGGATGAGTACAACGAAAATACTGTTTTAAGTGCATTCACTAAGCAGAGCTTGAATGTTTGCACGGGGTGAGCAATAAAAACAGTGACAGCCAGACGCTGGGCACAACGCGACGCATCGATTTCGTGCAGCTGCCCTCCCGTCAGCATTCGTGCCTGCTGCTCAGCCTGTTTAAGCCAGACATCAACATCGCGCTTGGCCTGCTCATACGATATTTTTTGAGCACGCATCACGACGCGCACGGCACCATGATTGAGCAGATGTGGGCCGGAAAGCGTGTGCAAAAACAGCGATCCGGTCAGTAAAAAATTGCGTAGTAGCCAAACGCCAACCACCGCACACCATCCAGTAAAAAGAGTAGCACTGGCACACAACGCCTGCTTGCGCGACGGCATCAGGCAAACTAAAAGAGCAATCGCCAGAAGCACAATCACCGGCTCGATGGGACGAATCAATGACGCAACCCCCAAAAAAATGCCTGCGGCCAGCGCTTTTTTTATCGCACATTGATTGTACAGCACACCAAAAAACAACAGTAAAAATCCAAGAAAAAAAAGCATGAACAGTGTTTCGGACATCACCAGACCGGAAAAAATCAAAAAGCCTGGATGAAGCGCAGTAACCATTGCTGCAAACATCGCAACAATTGTATTTGAAGTAAACATCTGTAACGCCAGTAAAAAAACAAGCACGGGGACCAGGCTTGCCAGCAGCAGCTGAACCCACAACGCTCGCGATGCATCAACGCCAAAGATTTTATAACACCCGGCCAAAGACAGTGGGTACCCTGGCAGGCGATAAAAATGAGGCGTGCCGTCGTCGTTCACTAGCCCTTTGCCTGCTGCAACGTTAGCCGCGACCGTGTGATAATGCCCCGCATCAAATGCCAGCTGCACTGGGTTATCACGTAAAAAAGCGTTGTAAAATAGGACTCTTATAATGAGAGAGGCTAGAAAAAGGCAGAGAAGCTTTAAAACCTGTTTCTTATGAACCATAAGACTCCCTTCTGATACTCCTGGGTTGCCTTTAAACTATAGCGCCCTTCGAGCGGCATAGCCAGCCTCAAAAAACGCCACTTTTATCCAAAATGGCTGTTCAAAACCACAAAATTGACAGCTTTTCCCACATTTTTATCATTTATTTTTATATTAGAAATTAATATGGTAGAATCAGGTAAAATGGTTTATTGCAAAAAATGGAGGTTCTTTTATGAAGCTTTCTAAGAAAATTATTATAATCCTGATAGCATCTGTCATGTTGACCGGAACATTTTCGGTTCAAAAAACATTGGCAATGCAGAGGGCGCGCGAGTTCTGTGGTACGATTCAAAAAACGGTTGCAATGCTGGGGGTGCACGAGTTTTTTGGTGAGATATGGAGACTCCTTAAAATTGATTTCAACTACTTCAAATCAAGCTTCGAGAGCACCATTCAAAAAAGCTTTATCACAAAGAAATTTTTCAATCAGTCAGAGATAGGACCAACTCCCACAGAGATAGAACCAACTCCCGCAGAGATAGAACTAACTCCCGCAGGGAAACAACTAACTCCGGAAGAACAAGATCCAACTGAGTGCCTCTGCCGAGAAATCACCACAAAATTTGACGCAATTGAGCAGCGTCTCGATAGCCTACAGAAGTTCGACAAAACGCTCCACCAATCTGGAAGATTTTTGCAACCGATAAGGTGTATAATTGAAGACATCCACAAGCTTGTTATGCTATCCACACGTACTCAGCCAGCCTTAAAACTCGACCTCCTGCGCTCTCTCAACAATCTCCTGACTAACTTTGATATACTTTTAAGAGAGTTTATAAACACCATGCATCGCGATCAGAAACAGCACACCCACAAACCAGAACAAGCCAAGCATCAAGATGCGCCGCGATACTTACCGCTTGCTTCGTCGTCAGAACATGAACTTTTTATCTCATTACCATCACAAGAAGAAGTCTTTGTTGAATGTCACTGGCTTCAAGCCACCTTTGGTGACCACAAATGCGCGTGGTGCAATGTCCAAATTGCAGCCTGCGATCTTGGTAAAAAAATTACACATATTCCAGCACAAATATGCTGTCAGGGCAGCCCTGGTGGCATACTTCACACAACGTGTTTTGACGCTTACGTACTCAATGCACAAGGGATGATTTGTCCACTTTGCAAAATTTCTCACCCTTTACAAGGCGCCCCAAGGCATTTTGTCCTCGTCCCATCTCAAGGTCCTATTCCACCACCATCTCACTACGATGACGATGACATGGAAGAATCTTATGACAACGATATGTCAGAATCCCGTGACGACGACGCCTAGGTATCCGAGCGGTAAAATGAACGTAAAAATAGCGATTTTCGTGCTCTTATCTACGTTGTATGGGCTTTCACGCAGCCTACTTGGCATGGAATTGCCGCCCCCCCAAGGCACCACACAAAGGGTTATCTCTTTGTTGGTTGCGGGTAAAGATAAGGCAGAGCACGCATTTGAAAGATTTTTTACAAGCATCGCTGATTCCGGCCCCTGGACAAGATTCTGCGCTGGACTACAAGACTATGCAACGCAGGTCGTCAAAAAATCAGACGATATCTACTATGAGCCCATATATACGCCCATAGATACTCTCAACGATCGCGTATTGGGAAAATTAGACGAGCCAGACATTGCACAACCACTCGATGCAACGCTCATTCAAGGCGGCATGTGCATTGTTGAGCAAGGCGATTTAGAAGCCTTTTTTCAAGAGTATGGCCTGGATATACAGGACGAATGGTACGGAGCATCAGAGGACCTGGAAGCTTGCCGTACTGTACTTGGGCACATCCGCAAGCGCATTAAAGCAATTTTCCAAGTAACAAAAACAACAATAACTTCTCAAAAAATCATCTGGGATACTAACGGCCTTCTGAGCACACAGTTAGAAAAATTGAAACTAAAATCAGCTGGCAAAGTACATACATCAGCCCTCTTTCAGAGAAAACAAATAGCAATCATACCTCAGGATCAAAAATACGAGATTGATGTCGATTCAAATATCGACACCATTATCGATGGCATCAGCACCGTTATTGATAAGTATTTTGATGCACATTTTTTACACATGCGTCGAGAAGCTGATGATCAAGATATTTTAGGCGAACCTTACACACCTATCACTTTGCAGAAGCTGCGCAATGGGCAAATCAGAATCACAGGCTTTCCTGGAGCTCTACAAGATAAACTTTTTCAACTTGAACCGGAAGAGGAAGAGCCTCAAGTTACAAAAAAAATGGCATTCTTGAGAGGCTTGTTCGCTTTTTTACTGCTTTCGGCAGATTACATAAATTTTGCACAACGCATCAATCAACCAACACGCAACCAATTAGTGCCTGCACGTGGTGGCAATCAGGCTGAAATTGCACAGGCCTTTGCTACGCTTGGCCTTCCAACGACGGCAACAATTGATCTGGTCAAACAGACTTTCAGGGCTTTCGCTCGCCAGTACCACCCAGACAAATGCACCGACTGCGGCGATACCATGCAAAAAATTAATGGAGCGTATCAACTCCTCAGATCGAAGATTAATAAAACTTAGAATAATTTTATGGGGTTTATGTTTATGAAGTTCAAAAATTACTGTTTATGGGTGCTCAGCATTGCGCTCAGCATAACTTATGCTCAACCCATGATGCAGGTGCGTCAACACAATACAACAAAAAATCCTATTGTTGCTACACCACCTACGTTGCACTTTGATCCATTGCTGCTTAAGAACAACGCTGAAAGCGTAGGCTTTGGATACAAAACATCCAACCTCGTGGAACTGAATAAAATTTTTAGCTCTCCAGCGCTCAAAAATTCACTTGGTGGTTACACCGTCACCGTTCCAGAATTTGCAGGTCTGACCAGTAGCCAAGTACAAACCTTTTTGAAGCTAAATCGCATTGATATCGCCACACGCTGGGAACAAATTCTCGAAAGATACATCGGCGAACCAGAGATCGGAGAGGCTTTGGAAGATAAAAAACTTCCAGCGCCGTTTTTTGCCGATCTTGAAGAACTTGCTAATGACATTCAACAAACGTTTAATCGTAAGGCGCAAGAGCTTGAAATCTGTCCTGAGGTCATAACCAAGCCAGCTTGGTTTGCCCAACGAGCAGTTTCTTGGGCCTACTCAACACTTGCTTCAATGTTTAGCCAAGCAGATAACATGCTCGGCAATCACGAAGCTCAAACATTGATCAATACAGCAAAAGATAATGATTGGCGCCTGATGGCCCGCAGTACCGGTAAAGAGGACACCGAGGACCTTGCAAACGCTGGCGGTAACACCAGTGTTTCTAACGTTATACCAACGAACGCTGACGTCTTGAGAGCTGTTGGTATCGTTGTTGCTTCTTATTTCCGTACTAAATCCATCTCCCAGCGTTTGAGCGCTGGGGATCCAACATTATTTAACATGCCTTTAACACCGGCTCTTTTACAACGCATGATTGGTGAACAAACGGGTGGTGCAATCGATGCCACACGTATTCCGGTTGGTTGCGTAGCATACTCGCAAGAAGCTGAAGGCGACACTGAACATGTTGCTGCCTTGCAATGCGGTTACGGCCATCCAGAAGGCGTTGTGGAAAGTTCTGTACCCGTTGACACATTCTACGTTGATGGAGACAACAATATTTACGCTGTCATCAAAGATAAACACAAACGCTTGGTACCTATTGACACTGATGGCAAACTTGGCTTACTCCCAATGAATAACTCAAACCATGCAAGAACCTCACCAGTTCTTTCACCTAATGCAGTCACCGCTATCAATACCGTTGTCCAAGCCGTTCATGATTATTACGGCAAACCTATGGATTTGGAGCTGGCATATCAACCAGACACCAAAACAATTTACATTGTGCAAGCTCGACCTATCGTTGGCGCAAAAAACTTGTCACAACCTAGTTATATCGCTAACCTGGACGCACTCAAATCAGAAGATATCATATACGGCTCCAGCGTCAGCGTTGCTGGCGGCGCCGTACGCGAAATTATAGACCCTACCCACATTATCGTAGCCCAAAAACTCGATGATGCCCTTAACATTTATTTGAAAAATAAAAATCAACGTTCTGCCATTATTGCTGTCGTTGTACAAGACGAAGCAGAGTCAACATCCCACGCCGCAGCCGTTTTTCGTGGTGATGGCAAAATTATTATACGTACTGATAACAAAAATATCGTTCATGATTGGGCACAACAACAGTCATTGCACCTCGCCATCGATCCTCAGCGTGGCGTGATTATCAATCTTGGAGATCACAAGCTGCCTGCTGTTACGCAGGGTTGGTTCAACCATCCGCTGCCACAAGAAATATCGGTCGGCCATCTGATGACATCAACGGACACTTGCGCTAAAGGGCAGCTACACTTACCCTTACACAATCTTGATACATTGATTGAAAACTTAAAAGTTGCTAAACCTGCTGTTGCCCAACAAGCTCTGGAAACACTGCTTGCCGAACTGCAGCACGCTGCGCAGGAAATCGTCCATAAGGATCCTCCAACAGCCCCTGAACAGCAAGCACTTAGCCGTTTTGAAAAAATAATTGAACACGTAAACACTTTGGTTCCCACGCTCCAACAAGGCTTCACCCTGCCTGCCCGTGACATCAGACGATTGCTGCCTATCCGTTTTGTGGAAGCCTTACTCTTCCAGCAGCCATCAAAAACCGTTGTTGATGCGCACTCTTACACCGCAGAAAAAGAGACCCTCTCTAACAAAATGCAATTCATGCAACAACACACTCTTTCTAAGCAAATCATGCATGATATCCAACTCTTTGATATTGCCTACCACGGCGCTACCGCTGCAATTTCACCAGAACTTGAACAACGCTGGGTCTCTTTTGTGAATAATCTTGTTCCTACGCTTGACCCTGCAGGGCAAGCTGAATTTAAAGTGATGATGCAAACCATTGAAGAAATCGGCATGATGCCTACATGGTTGCACTTCATCTTTGCTCCTGCTGAAAAAGGGCACGCCAACCCTCAAGAATCTTATCAAGCACTGCACCAGGCTTTCGTAAAAAATCAGCAATTCATCGAATCTCTTGTTCAGCAAAAAAAGGCTCTTGATTCCTTTGATCTTGAACAATTTGCACACCCTACAAAATTTGAGACCGCATTTGCCCAACTCAATAACTACCTCACTTACTTCACAAGCCAAGACTTTGAGGCCACGTTAAAAAACATCAATGACAATCAATTTACTTTCGTTGCCACACTCCCAGTCATGAAAGACTTTGTTGAACTGTTTGACCAATCTATTAAAGCACTTAAGAGTAGCACCCAGTACCCAACCGAACAAAAGGTTACTTTGTTTAAACGCATGCTTGAACCATACTTGTCTCTACTTGAACACTGGGCTCCTATAATTCCAGATGGAACGCTAAAGTATAATCCATCCTGGCCTCTGAAGCACTACCTTAAAGAACTGCGTACAAGCTTGCAGGGGTTAACCTCAACAGAAGAATCTCAACTGCTACCATCAGATGGATTTGGTGTTCAAGCGGCAGCGCTGGGGAGCGTAGCCCACTTTCATTACCATAGGCCCAAAACGCTTGAGGATATTTTTACTACCATCCATCAAAGCTTACTGATAACCGTCAGTGCGCTCAACAAACAGTGTTCAGACGCTGCATTTGAAAAGCCAGAACTCTTACAAAAGTCGCTCGTTGAGATAGCAGCTGGTCATTCATTAACGGGTATACATTTTACAAAAGGATCTTTTACTTACTCATTTAACATTCCATTGCTTAACCACAGCGCCGCGCTTGATATAACCTACAACAAGAAACAGTACACTGTTGCGCTTGGGTTCAAATTTTATGGCTTGAAATCTTATGGCTTCAATAACAACAATCGCTGGTCAAATATTCGTGCTTTTGCTCAAACAGTTGCTCTTATCTTCGATCTGCCAATTAGTAACATAACGCTTAAGGGTTTAGAATTGTCATTTGCTATAACAATCAACGACATCCGATTCGTCGCAATGCTCAAGCATTTTTTGACCCAAGCTCTTGCGCTTACATATAGCCCCAATTACCGAACCACGATAATGAATTTTTTAGACTTTTGCACCGATAACGATCACGTGAAAATTACAGACATTATTGATGGCATATCTGAACATCCGGTAAATCTCACTATTGTAGCCATTTTGAATTGGCTTGTTACCAAAGGCCACGGTATTGACCAAGCTATGACAACAGCTACTGCCTGCATGCAAAGCAATGATGCTAATCAACACATACTTGCGCTACAGATTCTCAATGCACTCGTTTATAAAGGCCACGGTATTAACCAAGCTATCGAAGCAACTATTGTCGGCATGAAAAGCATGAGGTGGCGCGTACAATGGAATGCACTAGAGCTCATCATAGCACTCGTTGATAAAGGCAGCGGTATTAACCAAGTTATCGCGGTAGCTTTTGCTGGGTTGCTGGCATGCAAAGCAATGATGCTAATCAACAAATACTTGTGCTAGAGATTCTCCTGGCAGTCGTTCCTACAGGTCGCGGCATTGCAGAAGCTATCACAGCAGTTGTTAATGGCACGAAATGCACTGATCCGAAAGCAAACCGGAACATTTTCGGTTCAAAAAACATTGGCAATACAACAGGCAGATGACGACGACAGCCTATAAAACAACCCGTACACGACGCCGATAATCATAAACGGCTCAACGGCAAAGCGTAAACGCGCACAGCCATAAGCAAGCGTTATGCCGATCAATAAAAACATGAATGGCAGGATTTTGAACAGAAGCATGCGCGCATGTTTGTCGCGTACTGCCCTGAACATCAAAAGCATCCACCCCATTGCCATCACTCCAAACAATATCAGCTCCCAATAAATCAGTGGGATCAAGCCCTGATGAATTGCATTGGGCAATAAATATAACTTTGCTTTGAACCACAGTGATGCGTCACCGTAAACCGTTCCAAGTGGCACGTACAACAAAATGGTCGAGTAAAGCGTACAACACGTACGCATAATCTGCACAACCGCATGCTTCAAAGCAACAATTGGATGGCCAAACAGATACGCGTAGGCCAGTTTTTCTGCACATGCAAAACGTTCATATTCCGTAACAGGTCGCTTGAGCTTCTGTTCAGCATGCTCAACACGCCTATCCCATTCAGCAAAAATCTTTTTCTTTGCTACAAAATAATCACAATGCTCAAGATCCTGAACCACGTACGTGGCCGAGTACTGCAAAAAGTGCAACCCGGGAAGCGTGTGAAAAAAGATTGCCCCAGCCAATAGATAGTTGCGCAACAACCACCAGCTCACAACCGCAAGCCAGCCGCCGCTCAGCACCCCTGCAGCGGCTATTTTTTTTATGCGCTGACTGCGCATGAATAGAAAGTATATCAGTGCTAGCACTAAAATGTAGTGGCCTACGGCACGAATCAACGATGCGACCCCCAAAAAAAGGCTGGCAACAAGCAGTATGCGATACGATGGCGCCGTAAAAAAGCAGCACAGAAACAATAAGAAAAAGAGCAAGAACAGCGACTCGGTCGACACGGTTCCGGCGTACATGATAAAGCCGGGATGCAGCATGGCAATGCCGGCTGCAATTTTTGCAAGCAGCATCGATCCAAGCAGTATTTGGGCTAAGACAAAAATTAACACGGGAATAAAACTGGCAAGCACAAGTTGCAACCACAACGTTTTTTCAACGCTGAAATTAAACAGTTTATAACCAGCTGCCAGAAAAGCAGGATAGCCCGGCAGACGATAAAAATTAGGCTGGCAGTCGGCGGTAGAGATCCCGTTGCCCAGGGCAATCTGAAGCGCAACCTGGTGATACTGCTCTGAATCAAAAGCAAGCCAAGCGCGATCGTCGTAACGTTGATACAAACCAAAAAAAAGTGCCCGCACCAAAAATGAGCCAAGAAAAAGTGCGACTAAAAATAACTTTTCTTGCGCCATAATTTTACGTAAAACCACTGCCACCCTACGCTTGCAAAGATAATAAAAAATGGTTCAACCGGAAAGCGCAACCGCGCGCATCCATACGCCATGGTGATAACCAGAAACATCACCAGATATGGCAACAGATCAAAAAATGTGCCACGCACTACGCGATCTTGTACCACACGAAGCATAAAACAAAGCATGCCCAACGCGATAAAAAGCGCACACAACACCTCCCAATAAATAAAAAATATTAGCACGTTATGCTGCACTGCCGGCATCAAAAAACGTTTTATTTTAGTCCAGAGCGTTGTGGTGGCGGTATAGCCAGGCCAGACACCGGAATCAGAAAGCAAAACTTGTGACGAATACAGCGCACAGCACGTTTTAACAATCTGAACCACCGACGTTTTAATGGTAACCAACGGATGCTGCTTCAGATGCCCAAACGCAATCTTTTCGGCAATCACGCAGCGTTCATAATCGTTGAGCGGTCGATGTTCTTTTTTTTCTTGAACACGTATTGCATCATCCCAAGATTTCAAAAGCACCGGACGCACTGCGCCATACGAGCAGTGATCACGTTCCATAATCACGTAGGCCGCAGAGTATTGCAAAAAATGGTGCCCTGGCAACGTGTGAAAAAATACCGCACCGGTCAGTAAAAA
>JAHFBR010000016.1 GCA_023249955.1 bacterium | reverse complement strand
CAACACGGTGTTACTGACATAACGAATTTGCGATGCCAACGAGTTGGTGTTATTTGGATTTACGATACTGATAATCGCATTACTGTTATTGCGAATACCGCGTGCAAATGCGTTACTCAATGTGCGACAGCAGAATAAGATTGTGTTGCTATTATTGCGATCAGCAAACGCTGTCGCATTACTGTTTGTGCGTATTAGTCTATCTTCTCTGATAATCGCGTTACTATTGTTTCTATTCAGGAACAACAACGAGTTGCTCAGGTTACGACAACAAGACAACAACGCATTGCTATTGAGTCTGATCAACGTATTTTCGGTAACAATCGCATTACTGCTGGTACGATTAATAAACAACAAAGAGTTGCTCGCGGCTCTGCAGCAGGCCAGCAATGCGTTACTGGTGGTTCTCAAACCGGTGTTATCAAGGCTGCCCTTAATCACACCACCATTAAGATACGTAATAAATTTATTATTGACGTTGACGGCAGCCCCAATGAGTGGCTGAATATTGGATTTATCAGCAAACTGTGTTGGATCATACCACAACGTTACACCATCAACCGTCAATGACGCTCTGTTGCTGACGGTAAAAATTTTATCTTTAGTAACAATGGTCGACGTTGCATTGGTAAAAATGCCACCGGTTGTAAATGCATATGAATTGGATAGTTCTAATTCTGCATCGGTCAAGCGGAGCCGTGAGGTCGCATCGGTCAGGACAAATCCCCCGCGTCCCAAGCCTCTAATTTTTATATTAACCAAGTTAAGCGTGGTATTACGTGCAACATAAATCGAACCCCGCTGTGTCAGATCAAGCACATTGCCTCTGCCCAACAGTACTGCCTCATCACCAGGCGTCACGGTAACAAAGGTCCACGTACCTGATAATGACATTGGCCCGTCAAGCTCAACGGCGCTTGCATCATTCCAGCGCAGCGAGCTGGTTAGTTTAAGCGAGGCGCTGGTAAGCGGCCCACCAAAACCAAAGCGTTTTCCGTTAACATTAATCGTTCCAGAACCGGTAAGCACCTGATCATCAGCCAGGGTAACATTGCCATCAAGAATGATGGTACCTCCATTCATCTGAATAGAGGTCGTCAATGGAGCATTTAATGCCAAGGTCAGCGAGCTGAGTGAATTGCTTAAGGCAACGGCATTTGCGCTGGTAAAAATGGGTTGGCCCTCAAGCCTGTTACCACTGCGCAACGCAACAATTTTTTTGGAAAATTGACCGGAGTCAATGCGCATATTTTGGTTCTGCGACAGCACCACTTGTGTTGAGGCGTCACCGTCGTAAGAACCGGTCATGAGGGCTGGGGTGCCATTTAATTCAAGCACGCCCTGTGCAAATGATATTGGCGCACCCGTCACCGAACCGCTCTGCATCAACGTGCCAGACCAACCCGTCAGTGGGCTATTAACAATAAGTTTTGCCGACCCAACATTGACCGTTGAATTACGATGAGAAAATGTAATACCAGCAAAACCGTATTGAAATGCCAATAAAAGCAGAACAAACGTTGGCAGATACTTGTAAGCCCTCATTCTTCTCCTTTTTCCTTTTTTTGTCCTTGTTGAGGGTACTATAGCCAATTTACCAGCCCCGTGCCAACCAATCATATTTTTTCATCCGATTAGCGCGGTGGCATAAATACTTTATGATTTGTTTATGAAACAATAATCCTTCCAAACAAGTCAACAAATCCGTTGCCAAGGATTTTTAAATTAACGCCAGAGCCGAAAGACACGGCCTCAGCACTATTTTTTGCCTCACTGCTCAAGGTAACTTTGTTATCAAAAATCACATTGCCAGTCGTTAGACTTAATCCAGTTCTGGTGGCATGAAACGTGCAACCGTTCATATAGAGGTTTGAAGTGCTGTCTGCCATGGTAATCAACGTACGCTTTGCCACGCGAGGGTTATAACTAAAGGTCAGGCCGTTATCTAAAAACAGCGTTGCCCCACTGCCAATAGTACTGGTCAAGGCTGCGGCATAAACAAACTTTGTGGTTCCCGTAAAAAGAACATCTTCATCAAATGAAATGGACCCTCGCGTAAACGTATAGTTGCTGTTAATGTTCAAAATAGCATTACGCAGCACCAGCGAGCCATCATCGGTCATGCACCGAACATTGTTGGTTGTCATGCCCTGCAGCTCAATGTCCTCAATGATCAGCGTCGACCGCGGTCTGACCACCACTTGGCCGCCAGATTGCACCGTCAACGCTTTGCCTCGCCCATTAAGTTTACAAATACCCCTAAAATGCACCGGAAGGGTAAACTCAACATTCGAGTTAAAAATGACTTCGGTATTATCAAAGATAAGAGGATCCATGCTACGCCCCAGGCCATAAATACTCACGTCACTGTTATGGTCGCCTCCAGCAAGATAGTTATTGTCGTGCGAAAAACGAGTACCATAATTGTGCTCATCGGCAGGTACCGGCAAATCGGCCGGCGCAACAAGCGTCTCACTGGCTGAATCAAACGTGTAAATTTTCAGATCGCTTCCCACCGCTGATTCTGTAGCAACCGACAACAAACTTCCGGTACGATCCCAGGCCACGGCATTCACATCCACGGTATTAAGCGACGATACCAATGAAATGGTGCTGGAACCAAAATCGTGCTTGTAAATACGCAACTTGGGAGCGTTGCCCAACAACCCAACGGCTATATAGCTGCCGGTCGGCGACCAATCAAGCGTCTGCACGGTATCACCAATCTCAGCGCTGCTATTTAATGTCAAAGCTCCAGCACTAAAGTTATACACCAAAAGATCTGCAGCAGAGCTACTGGCTAGCCCAACGGCCACCAGATTGCCCCCCGGAGAAAATGCAAGTGCATCGGGCATTACATCACGATCTGGGCTGATGTCAACAGTTGTTTGCAGTGTTGCAACACCGGTTGTTGCATTGAATGAATAGGTAAGCAGCTCATTAGCATTGATGGTCGAGCCAACAACCAAATAGTTACCAGACGTGTGCCACAGCGCAGCTCTGCCATGGTCACCGCTATAATTAAACCCACTTGTTTCGGTTAACGTACCATTGGACACATTAAATTTATAAATGCGGAACTCGTTGCCCGCAGTTGATTGTGTGGTAACTGCCAAGTAGTTTTGCGTTGGGTGCCAGCGAACACTGTTAACATCCTGTCCAATTTCAACTGACTTTGTTGTAGTCAAAGTACTGCCATCAAAGTAAAAAATTGCCAGCTCTGCCGTTCCAGAAGAGTCAGATCCAGCTGCAACATATTTATCATTAAAGTTCCAATCCAGGTGCCACGGCCGGGCACCAAGAAAGCCATTGGTTGTGATAAGTCTGGTACGCAGCGAACCGGAAGCTCCGGTTAAAATTGTAAAAACATCATTTTGTTTTGGCAGCTCAAATGACTGCGTATTGCCAAAAACCTTACCCTCAGATACAAAGCGAACAATATTGGAAAGGGCAAGACTACGCTTCAGATATAATGACCCACCATTTAATTGAAAGAGGCCTGAGATCGGAAAAAAGTCATCATAGGTACACGTAGTCGTCTTGTCAGTCAGCACAAATCCAGCTTCAAATGATGCAAAGCCCAACATAGTATTATCAGTATCAGGTGCAGGAAAAGTGGCAAGTGGTTGGCGTGAAGGTGTCACGTTGGAGCCAACGGAGAGGGGCATCCCACGTTGATTCAGACTCAGTACAAAAAGCAGTAACAATAATTTAATCTTCATAACCATCACGCATCAAAAGTAACAATGCCGAACACGTTGACATTCGCACCACCCAACATCAAATACTTAGCACTCGATTTTAGGCTGATTGCCTCGTTAGCATTTCTGGCCTCACTGGTAATCGTTACTTGATTATCAAAAGCAACAATACCGGTTGCTAGCTGCAGCCCCGTTCTGGTTGAATACAGCGTACAACCATTTAAATACAGTAAAGAGCTCTCATCCGTAAATGATAAGAGCGTCCTCTCTCTTCTACGCGATGCACAACTAAAAGTCGTTCCTTGATCGATAAAAAGTGTTGCCTGACTGTTAATCGTGCTTGAAAGGCCGGTTGTGTAGGCAAAAGTGTTGCTGCCGGTTATGCGCACATCGCAATCAAAGATCAATGATCCTTGAGAGAAAGTAAATAAACGATCGAGGATTAAGGTACAATTTCTTAATTCAATATAAGCGCTATCATTTAAACAACGCAGATTATTTGCTTTTAATCCAGTTATAACCATATCTTCAAGAATAAGGCTTCCTTCTTGCCGCACCACAATACTGCTATTGCCACGCAGCGTGAGCCGCCTACCACGACCGCTGATCTTGCACTCACCACGAAACTGCCACGGTCCATGGATTAACGTATTAGTGTTCAAAACAATCGGCATATTATCAAAAGTCAACGACGGCGAAAGCGTCAGATCGGTAACCGCCGGGTCAAATTCAAGAGCATATTGAGAACCAAAAAAACTTCCGCTGCTGGTTAAATTCAGGGATTTGTTAAAGACAAGATCTTTACTGAGATACAGTCGACCGCCTCGCATATCCACCGTTCCACCAATGGGATAAAAGTCATTGTAGGTACACGTGGTGGTGCTTGATTGCAGACGAAAGCCACTTTCAAACGCGGCAAAGCCAAGCATGGTGTTATCAGTACCCGCTGCTGGAAAAGTAACGATAGGCTGACGCGAAAAGACCGTATTTGAACCGACCGAAAGAGCGAAGGCTTGGTTGGGTGCTACGGCAGGCAGGAGTACCAAGAGTATGATTTTTTTGAAAATAGCATTAACCATACTTCACCCGCCCTTGCAAATCCAATGTTGATCCACTCAAAATAATAATGCCCACATCGGTAGTAAAGCGCAGCGCCTCGGCATCATTACGGGCCTCGCTGGAAACAGTAACCTTATTGTCAGCAATGATCGTTCCCGTCGACAATTGCAAGCCTGTGCGCGTTGAATGTAAGGTACAGCCACTTAAGAAGAGAAATGACGAAGCATCCTTCATAGTCAAAAGATCGCGCTTCGCACGGTTTGGGTTATAACTAAAGGTGGCACCAGAATCTAAAAGCAGTGTTGCCTGACTGTTAATCGTACTCGAAAGACCAGTAGCGTAGGTAAATTTGTTAGCCCCGGTTACCAAAACATCACCATCAAATAAAATTGATCCTTGCGAAAACGTGTACGCTCCCGATAGTTCAAAGGTCGCATCGCGCAGGGTCATGGCGCCGGTGTTATTAATGCAACGGATATTATTATCGGTAATGCCTTGAACATGCACATCTTCAAAGATCAATGCACCCCCCGAACGCACCACAATATTATTCCCACGTGCCATGGTAAAGCGACGACCCCGAGAATTAATCTTGCAATTTCCCTGGATAAACAGTGTTGAGTTGAGGGTTACATCGGCTTCAAACTGCAGATTGGTATTATTCAACGTAAGCGGCACATCAAACAAAGCCTCCGACACAACAACCAAATTGCCTGCAGCATCCTCGCCACGCACAATGTACCGACGATCCTTGCTCCAGCGCGTGCTGTTAACCGAGGTTGAAATGTCTCTTCCCGTCATCAAGGTCAAGGTCTTTGCTGTCTTATCAAAATAATAAACGTTAAATTCTCCTGCAGTTCCAGAATCGGTGCCAACTGCCACAAAAGTGCCGGTCTTATCCCATTGGCAACCCCACACCGTTTTTGATAGGTTCACGCGCGCAGAGGTAACCTCGGTCAACGTTCCATTAGAAACATTGTGTTGATACACACGCAAAGTTTGATTGGTACCACCCAAACCTGCTGTAATGAAGGTTCCCGTAGGTGACCAGTCGACCGACAAGCAGTCAGCCCCCAAATCAACACCAACGGTCGCCGTCAACGATCCATTAAAAGAAAAAACGTTAAGTTCATTGGCACCTACCGTTGCGTCATTAAAAAGACCTGCAACCATATAATTTCCACCCGGTGACCAGGCAAGCGTATCGCCACTTACGTCACGGTCAGGGCTCAAATCAACCGTCTGGGACAAAGCAATGGTCCCCGCGGTGCTATTAAAAGTGTAGAGCTTAATTTCTCCAGCAGCCAAATCCCCACCAACAACAAGCCAATTGCCTGATGGATGCCATGCGGCCGCAAAAGCACTGCCGGCACCCAAATCTGCGCCACCCGTTTGCTTAAAAGGACCGGTGCCAAATGAAAAAATGATCACCTCATTGCCCAAAAAACTACCGGCTGCTGCTCCTGTGTTACGACACGATGCCACAAAATATTTGCTGGGATGCCAGCGCACGCTGCTTGAAATTTTGGTTAAATCTGCGCCCGCCGTTGCCGTCAACGAAGTGCCATCAAAGAGGTATAACTGAAGTTCGTTGCCTCCTGAGGTTAATGCACACGCGGCAACATATTTATTGTCATAAGACCAATCTACAACCTGAACTGCCGCGCCCATAGCCTGCTGCGCCACTGAACGTAATGAAAATGATGCGGTTGGCAAGGTTATGGGATCTGTTTCGGTAAAATGTGCCCTAAAACCGCCGCCTCGAATAGTACCAACGTTGGTAAATTTTATGGTCGAATTACTGAGTAAAAGATCTTTTTGCAAAACCAGCGTTCCTCCGCCCAAACTTACAAGATTGGATACGGGAAAAAGACTGTTAAAGGTGCATGTCGTGGCAGCGTTCTCCATAACAAAACCTTTTTCAAAGGCGGCAAAACCAAGCATGGTGTTATCTGGATCAGCGGATGGAAATACAGCAAAGGGCTGACGAGAGCCGACAGAATTTGAACCAATTGAGACACATGACAATGACTGGTAGCACAGCATAACGCCAAGAGCGCAAGCAACAAAGCGAACAAGAATGTAAACTGCTTCAAAACGTTTCATATCACTCTACTTACTATGAACCTGCCGCGCGGCACAAATAGCCGCAATTACTCTAATTTCAATTATCAATCCCAAAGATGCAACAGTTTTGATAAAAATCAAAAATTGATGCATATCACCATCACTATTCAAACAACTCCACCGATCCATCAAGGGAGCTATAAAAACTCAATAGAACCTAAGGCTGTCCTAAAATTCAGCATTAAAAATAAGCTCGGCACCAACCCGCTTTGGCATATTGCGCCCAGCAACAACATATGACATACCAGCACGCAGGCGAACCTGTGCGCTACATTGGTAGCTATAGCTTGCACCCAATACATGCGACACAACATAAGTGTTGTGACTCAAAATGGCTGCCTGAAAAACGTCATCTTTGCGACGACGCGCAACATAATCCTTGCCTTTGACGTATAAATCGTAATAGATATCAAAAAAACCATGATCTAAAAACATTGCATCGAACGTGTTACCCACGCGACACAAGAACTCTGGGCCGCGGTGAATTTTAACGCTGATGGCTTGGTCGGCAAAGTTGCGAACAGTGGAGTCCGGCTCATTAAAAGGGATTGCATCCTGGAACTTAAAGGTCTCCCCTAAAATCAGGGATCCTCGTGTAGACGGATTCCCCATTCCAACAGAAATTCCATTAAAGGTTGCTGTTGCTCCTGAGGCCGTAAAAATATTTTGCTTTGGCACACGGCGATCAACATTTGCTGCAAAACTGTATGTTGCTTTTATATGCATATGCGGATTAAACCAGCGGTTACGTTGCCATAGCAATGACGTGTAGGCTGAAAGCTCGGCAAATCCACCATTGCCAAAATCATTGTCCCACAGTTTATTAACATCACGACACTTCGCCGTGGGCAGCAATAAGCTCATGCCTGTGATAAAACAATTTGCATATCGCGTTGGAATATCAAGATTGACATAGCCCATCACATCGCTCACGCCAAGCACGGTTTCTTTTTTATTAAGCGAGATCCCCTTGCGAGCAAGAATTGTTGCAACAAAGTTTTCAAAATTATTGTTATACAGCGTTGCAAATTGTAGGTCCGTAGATTGAATAAGAGGTTGGCTTGGTATGCCTGGTCCTAATACCCCAACTGACGTGCCATCAACTTGAAAACCTTGTGCTATCTTTTGAATTTTCACCCTATTTTCAGGCGTTAGGTCATTGACAAGTTTCAAGCTCTGATGTCGTATTTTGACAGGAAGATGAAAACCAAGAATTACGCTACCATTACGATAACTGTGCTCATAATCAAGCGCAATTCCATACTGTTGCAACGATGCGTCAAGCACAACTTCTTGGTCAGCAAGAAATGAGAGATAGTGATTCTTTTTCGTCAGGTCCACAGTATTAAACAGACTCGCGGCAACGATTTTACCAGTACTGGCAAGCTTACTTGCCAACAAAATATCTTTAATCGTGATATCAGGCTCGCCAAAAATCAGACGTGCCATATTTTCTGTGCTGCCGCGGCCGCTATACGCCTGCGATGCAGTATCAAAATGCATATTCACGCTTACCAGGTGAGCGTAATTAAAAAAGAGCGAGTAGGTAGGCCAGTGTGGTACTAAGTAAATGTTATCCCTGTGGCGAGAACAATGATGGGTAGGTTTTTGATCTTCGACAGGCACGTACTTGCCGAGTTGCTTATCAATTTCCTCGGTAATACGCTCATCAACACGAGTAATACGTTTGCGCAAAGATGAATCAGAATCTTCAATGCGTTTTGCAACAACAACACTTGTCGATGCAACGATAATAATCGCAGCCCCTCCAATCCCCCGCTTCCACAACCACCTTCTGATCATGCTACACCCTACCCATTACTATTTCCTAATCATCCTCATTCGACAGTTGGTCAAGAAAGCGCTGCATCACCGTCTTACGCCTTTGTCTTTTTTCCCGTTGCTTAATCTCTTTACGCAACGAGTCTACCTGCTCAGCAACTGCTTGCTTGATAACACCATCATCATCAGTGCTACTTAATTCATTCATTGCCCGCATCTGCAGTTTCATTCGCTCTAATTCCTGCGCATGCTCCTGTGTCAATACCCCTACCTCCTCATGCACCTGTGCCAACTGCTCACATGTCGCCAAACTTCCTATTTTCTCGCCAACAGATGCAAGCATCCCCTCCAAGCGTTGCAAATGAGCTTCGGTTGCCGTCAAACGATTTTCAAGATGATTATGCAACGTTTTAAGCATGTGTTGATTGGTACTATCAGGGCCCATTACACCGACTGATCCAGACTGTGCTTGCTTATCAAAAGCCCGATACATCAGAACACCAATAACCATCATAATAACCATAAGATAAAAAGTTCTGGCTTTTGTTGACACAAAAACACTGCCCATGATTGCTTGTTTACATCGAACGGTTATCCTTTTTAGCTTGCTCAAAGTACCTGTTACGTGCTCAAACAACTTTGCTGCCCATTTTTTGACAGTTTCTAAACCACTCTTGATCATCATTCACCTCACGCATCTTGCTTTTAACAAAATTTTTTATGATTAATGGTACAACAATGAAACATCTTGCCGCAAGATTTTCCATTATTGTATCATCCACAATCAACTTGACTGTTCGAACAAATCTGCGTTTCTTGTTCCTTTTTGTCATTGCTACACTCTTGCGCCATCAGTTAAAATCGAAAAACCCACAGCAGCGTTGTCACCAGAAACTATACCCGTTGCTACATCATCCTCAGCAATTCGGTCTCCTGGAAATAACGCAAATATCGTTTGCGCAAAAGTAAATTGGCTCCAGGTATCTGGTCGATATAAATCAACACCTTTATTAAACAACATCTTGGTTCCATCGGCCGCAAAGAAAACAGTAGCAAAATGTAGTAACGGATTCAGATTAATCATATATCGAACAAACTGTTGCGATGTCATAACAAGCGGGCGCAAAAAGTCAGATCCAGAAATTTGCGTATCAACGATCACCTGATCATCCTGAACACGGTCCACACGCCCAAACGACTTGTTAACCAAAAGTCGTCCATTAAATGTTGTTTCAGCTAGCTGGATCATGCCATCGCCTGAAATGGTTCCACGTTGCGCATTAAAGATAAATGGCTTTTCTTGGCGTGTAACCACATCAAGCGCATTTTGCCCAATAATCAATCGGCCATCATGATCAAGCAATAAAATGCCATTTTGGCCAATATCAAACGTACGCATCAATCCGCCACTTGGATCACCATTGCCACGCCCCTGGCGTTTATTATTAAGTGCGTTCAATTCGAAAATACCATTTCTCCCTATATCAAGACGAGCACCATTGCGAATAGTTAGATCATACGAGGCTTGTGTTATCGAAATCTTACCGAAAGCATTTACTTGCCTAAGCACATCAATCACCAAGCGAGCGTTATGATCGATCAAGATATCAAAATCATCATCAACAGCATGGCCAAAAATCAGATGTTGCCCACCTTCGACTGAAACAACTGCCCCGTTGTCAATCACAAAACTACCTTTACCAGACACATGCACCCTACTGGTTTCAATCGTTGATGGGTTGTTGCGCCCCCCCAAACGTATGCCTGCTCCATCGGTTGCAAAGAACCTTGCCTTCGCTCGAAGCGGATTACTGCCACCTAGCGATATCACCATACCATCACGCAACCAGACCGTTCCCTTGCCTCTAAATTCGATCTCCGCATCCTCTGGAATGTGTAGCTTATCAAACGCCAATATTAATACAGGGTTTTGTGATTTTTCATCAAATTCAAAAATCAGCTGTGCACCTTCTGGATTTGTGTCATTACTGTTATTCGGTGCCATCCCTATTTTGCGCCTGAAAATAATCGGCGTATTGATCGTCATAGTGTTTCTGACGACAATCTTATTGCCAAGCCCCTCAACAAACAACGTATCAGTTTGTTTGAAAGTAGTTGCTGTATTCATAGCTTGTTCTATAAATTCATAACCACGCAGATATAATGCCAAGGTACTGTTTGGATCTATTGAGAAATTTGAAATAGACGCATCATCGCCAGTATTCCCTCTCACCTGAATAATACCGGAAGCATCGGTCAATTGCAGATGGCTATTGATTGTCAGCGTAAAGTCATCAGGTAGAACAAATGGTGGATAGACCGGATCACGCAACAATACTGCATCACCCAATAGCTCACGCTTTATTGCATGTTTATTGACAGCCTGCTTGCTTGGCTTTTTGTTCGCCGGCTTTTGCACCACTGGCTTTTGAATGCCGTGGGACGCTTGCAGCACGTCGGCCATCGCACTTAACACATCACCAGGCAACTGTCCATTTTTTGCCTCACGCTCACGTTGAACAGTCTTTCGAATAACATCATTAAGGGCCTGATTATACAAAACCTCAATGGCGGTAAGTATCGAACGAGACCGGCGATTAATGTATGGACTACGGATGAACGACGAATCAATTGCGTTTTTCACATTACTTGCAAGACGCAATGTCGAATCAAGAAGCAGGTCTGTTGAAAGCTGCTTGATTGGGAAGTTTTTGACCGTTAACACGCGACCACTGAGATATGAATGAGCATCAGTTACAAACGAATTTGAACCAAGATTATTAAGTGTCACAGCGTAATCATCAAAATAGAGACGCGCATTGCCATCAATCGAGGCAAGAAACAGCGCTTCATCCGCAAGATTAATCGTTGGCACACCCTGAATCTTAACGTTTGGATCAAACACAATATGTAACACCGTGTCAAAAATGTTGCTGAAGTTGATAAAGCCACTCAACGTCAGATTATTCTTTCCCATCTTCAGCGTATTATCTTGACCATCAACAAAGAAGCTCATTGAGGTATCGACATCCACATCAACCGTTGCACCATTTGCCATGCTGATTGCACCAACAAAGAGACCTTGCCCAATTATGTCTTGTCGAGCAACCTTGACGCTTTGTAGTCCACGGAACTCGATATTTTCAAGCTGCAGTGTTGCTAGGCCAAGATCCAAGGTTGGAATAATGGTTTGACCTGATAGCGTTTGCATAAAGATTGGCGCTATGATCAAACGTCGCTGCGAACCATCGCCACGCACGGTAAATACATTTGGATTATTAACATCACCAGAAACCTTGATGAAATCACCCGACAATGTCACATCCTCGCTTAATTCAAACACAACATTCTGGCCAATAACCAGCTGAGATCCAGCACCAAACTGGAAGGTATTACCCATAATGCGCAGCAAGCTTACATTTTCTAGAGTAACCGTCGTATGTGGCGCAAGAATAAATTGCGGATTAACCGAATCACAGAATGTAATATGCGCACCTTGACCGTTAATCGTAACACTTGTACGAATGTCAATTTGCTGAACTGGTTGAACATCACAATTGCAATGCATCAGTACATCATTAAAGATTGGACCACCCGTCAATTCGCATGGACATAACTGATCAGCAAGAGCAACAATTGCTTGGCTATTGTTGAGAAGACCACGAGCAAACGCGTTGCTTAATGTTCGACAGCAGAACAACAATGCATTACTATTCTGGCGCGAAAGACCACTGGTCACGCCAGAAAAATTATTAATGAAATTGTTAATGGCGTTACTGTTTTGAATAATTAATGGATTATTCCCCACATTAATATTAATAATCGCACTGCTATTTGTTCTATTGATCAGCAGCAGTGCATTAGAATTTGTTCTCATGTCACAGCTTAACTTAACTATCGCTCTGCTATTTGTACGGTCGCCGTACAACAACGCAGTGCTGTTATTTCTATTCAAGAACAGGCTTACATTCGAATTATTGCGGCTTGCATACAGAACCATATTGCTAACATAGCGAAGCTGAGGCGACAAGCTGTTAACCGCCTCACTCGTTTGCACAAGTAACGCACTATTACCCGGACTACTCGTGAT
>JAHFBR010000126.1:394-3301 GCA_023249955.1 bacterium | reverse complement strand
TCTTGCACACAAGATGCCGTTGGTTGTCCACGTGCGCGAAGCCGGCGACGAAGTCTTGCGTGTGCTTGAAGAGTATGTGCCAAACGGTGTGCGTGGTGTGATCCACTGCTTTTCTCAAAAGAAAGATTTTGCGCAGCAGATTGTGACCTGGGGTCTTTATATGGGGCTTGATGCGCCCATAACCTACCCAAAGAATGATTGGTTGCGAGAGGTATTCAAAGAGGCGCCGCTGGAGCATATAATTCTGGAAACCGATGCACCGTTTTTGCCGCCACAGCATCTGCGTGGCAAGCAAAATCATCCTGCAAACATTCCGATCATTGCTCAGGCTCTTGCCGATCTAAAAGAAATAGCGCTAACCGTTGTTGAAGAAACAACAACGGCTAACGCTATAAGTTTGTTCGATTTAAAATAAGCGCTTAACCGTGAATGTGGTAAAGCAGTGCGATAGCCACTGGAGCAACAGCCATACCGCCAGCCTTCAGAAGACCTGAGCCGATAGTGCGGAACCAACCCCTTGGAGCTGGTGCTGCGACTGCTGCTGGTGCTCCTCCTCCTGCTGGTGCTGCGACTGCTGCTGCGGCTGGTCTGGACAAAGAATAAATTTTGTACAGCGTATACAATACGGAGGCTGTTGCAGCAATACCCAATCCGGCTGTGATAAACTCTGGATTGTTTACATGCGCATCTTTTACTGATTCTGCAAGAGAAAGCCACCCGTCTTTACCATAAGTACCCGCTGATTTCAACGTTGCTTTGATGGTCTCAATCCATTTTGCACCCATTCCTGAAGAGCTTGCTCCTCCGGACGTAGACCCAGCATGCCTTGCGCTGTCAAAAAGCCCGTCACAGGGAGTTGAGCCTTGGCCTTTATAAAGCTCTTTGCATACGGCAGTAACTGTTTGAGGGTTATCAACTAATGTTGGAAACCGCTCATGAGCTGCTTCGGATGTGATGTTAAGCTTTGCCGCAAGATCTTTAATGGGCTGTGCAGCAGCTTTAACAAATGATTCCGCAGCATTTAGATCGGTTGGATTTTGTATTCCTGCCGTAGTAATCTTTTGTAGCTGCGCTAAGTTGGCGCCCATGGTGTTTTTTAGGTATGTTGTGGTTTCGTTGATTTTTTTGTATGAATCTACAAGAAGCTGATTGTGATCAATAGCCTTACCCGCTTCAATCACTTTCTTTTGTATTGCCTTGATACCAGCATCTTCAAATGTTTGTCCTTGAAAACAACTTTTGAGCATGTCAAAAGCGTGCCCAAGCGCAGTGCTATTAGTTCCAGCATCTGCAACAAAAGTATCTCTGCAATTTGCAGCTGCAGCTTTAGCCATTTCTTGAACGAGCAGTTCTTTTTGCTGAGCAAGCAATGTTTGGTTTCCGGCTAGAGCGTTACCTGTTTCTGTGATCGCCTGGTCAATAGTGCCGGGAGTGATTGAGGAACCCCAAAGCATGCCAGGTACCATTTTGGGTACACGTGCCTTTACGCTTTCAAAAAGTTGGCCGATAAGTGCAGTGCCATTAACCGGCGCCCCTTGTGCTGCGTGCACATCAGCGTGTGTTGTTACCACTGCAACAGCGGTAACAAGCGTAGCTAATAAATGTTTCTTACGCGAATTCATGATAAACCTCCATAACATTCGATACATTAGATTCTGATACCAAAAATAAATTCAAGCTTTCCGTTTTGTTTATAGTTGCAGCACGTTACAACTGCTAGATCTGACAAGTTCATATTGGGCATAACGCAGATTTGATCAGTGTCTTTAGGCTCTGATTTTATAACAATGCCAAGTGCGCGGCTTAGGACCAGATTGTTTAAAAATACTGATGCAACATTGTGTTTCGTAGCGTCAAATCGCATATTTAATGGTTCCCAGGTAGCATCTTCCGGACCTGGTGCATGAGTACTTATGTGCCACAAGTTTTTCAATGCAATTTCTTGAGGAGCGTTTGGCACAAGATTGGCTGGCAATGCGCTTCCTTCTGCAACAACGTTTGCAAGTGCAAGGCATGCGTCTATGCGGCCTACCGTCTTTAAGGTTTCCATAATTTCAACAATAGTTTGCCATGACGGAGACGTTGTATCAGGCATTTGCAGGCTTGGAAGCAGAACTTCAGCCAGCTCTGGTGGGAAAAATTGCTTAATCTCGTTGATGGTCTCATGCAGCTTGACCAATAGTCCATTCATGGCATTTTGAGTATCGTTGTAACGAACTTGTTTCAAAATATGTGATGGGTCCTGTCTGCAAAGGCGATTTGTGGCCGTGCTAGAGCCGATATGGAGAGGCGTTGATTGCCACCAAGGGAGTCCGTACCAGGATGAAATGGCCATGCAGCCAACAGAGACCGCTAAGGGAGCCAAGGCCTTGAGGATCGAAGGTTCTGGAGCTGTTTGGCTTGGATCTTCCAAGCGCAACCATTGCTGCAAAGTATTTTGAGTGAAAACATTTTGCGCGCGAGCATTGAGGATAATAAATTTTGAACGCAAGAGATCACGCAGGTCTTGCGTGAGAATATCGCTAAGATACTTAATGCATGTTGTTCGCAAAATCAGTTCATGACCATTGTCAGGTGTGACCGGTGTGGCAAGCATCTCTATCAGTCCAAGAGTACCAAAGGATGAGGCCGGAGCGAACTTGTTATTAAGCAGCTCGACAAATGATGGTGTTAAAAATTCCAACTGTTTGAGCTGATAGTCGTAGCAATGTGGTACAACCGTTTCATTGAGCTTTGCAACGTGTTCAAGCGTGGTAATTTGTGCCTTGAGGCAGAAATCAGGTCTGACCGGATTAATTTTTTGTTTGAGGCTGTCAACGTACGCATGCAAAAGGTTTACTGCATGCAATGGCGTAGCCATAGCACTCAGCCCTACCAGGATCCCCAGCACACTTGTTTTCAGCATAG
>JAHFBR010000126.1:0-384 GCA_023249955.1 bacterium | reverse complement strand
GTAATCATATGACATAACCTCACATTTTAGTATCTAAACCTGACCATTTCTCAGGTTTCAAAAGTAAGATCGTAGGTAGTTATAACCTCCATAACCCCGTGATCAGAATGATCAGTATCATATTTCTAGGGTAATGGGTTGGAGGGTAAGCGTCAAAGGGGGTGGTGGGCAAAAGGTCCTCAAACAGGCAAAAACGTTGGTTTTTTACTTAAAAAAGCGTCGCGGGCCCAAATCTAGCAGTCGATGACTGAGGCCGCCTACGATAAAGAAAATGCAACTTGTTATTGCTTGTTGTGTAATTGATGGGCTTTGTGACACGGTGTAAAGTGTTAGAGCACCGGGAAAGAGCACCAAAAACCATATCTGATGAGTGATGGTCCGGTG
>JAHFBR010000125.1 GCA_023249955.1 bacterium | reverse complement strand
AAAAAGGCCTTAAGATTTTGCGGCTGGGCGCCTTTGTGAAACACCGCCTTAATGCGAAACCCACGTGCTATAGTACTGCGCTGCATCTCAACACGACAGTGCTTGGTGTGTACGATGGGACTGAGCTTATTGACAAATGTTTTTTGAAATTTTGGCCCCCACTGCGCAAGACGATGCCAACGTGCCCACTGGCCGTTATGCTTAACGCTTACCCAGATGGTCATGAAACCAGTCGATGGACGAAAGGCATTCCAGCTGACAATCAGCTCATTGAATGGTTCTATGGCTGGCTTTTCCCACACCACTTCAGGCTCATTGCCACGAGCTGTTTTGGCGATTTCATCGTCGGTAAAAAATTTGCATACGGTTTGAGAAAATTTGTTGCTCTGAACGGTTGTTTGAGAGGCTGGGCGCTTTCTTCTTGGAGCTTTTCTGCGAGGCGCAGCGTGAAGCGATGTCATAAGCATCAAAACACTTATAACGATACTCACCACACCAACGCGCCGCAACGGCGTTATACCGCCAGTTCCACACTTTTGCATGTGCTTCATCTCCTCTCCCCTGCATTCAAGCAACCAAGCCGTGCTATTTTCCTACACAAAACTCGTTAAACACGGTGTCCAACACTTGCTCGGTTACGTTTCTGCCTGTCAATTCTGACACGCTTTCAAGAAGATCCTTAAGCTGATAGGCTATCAACTCATAGTGTATGCCATCAGAATAACTATTTGCAATAATTTCTAATTTTGACTGTATTTCAGTTAATAATTTAAACTGTCGCCGATTGATCAAGAATGGAGCGTTCAGCTGCGCAAACAATTTCTGAATCTTGTGTTCGATGGTTGCCTCAAGATCTGCAATGCCACGCCCGAGCTTTGCTGACACCGATATCACCGGTACGCCCTGAAGCAGTTCTGGCGGCAATGCCACATCGCTGGCTGCGTCAATTTTATTGATGACCACCAACACTTTATCGCGATAGTCATTGATAAACAACGCATAATGCGCAGCATGCTCGGTGGTTAAAGGGATTGTCGCATCAACCACCACCAAAATAACATCGGCCGCTGCAGCTTGAGCAAATGAGCGCTCTATACCCATTTTTTCAACCACATCAACCGTCTGACGAATACCGGCTGTATCGATCAACAGCCAAAAATTTCCATTTTTATACAGACCAGTTTCAATACTGTCACGCGTAGTACCAGCAATGTCGGTTACAATAGCCCGCTCTTGGCGCGCAAGCGCGTTAAAGAGCGTTGATTTGCCAACATTAACCATACCCAACAATGCCACACGAACACCCTCTTTGATCTGCTTTTGCGATGAGAAATGTTTGCGCAATTGTACAATAAAGTCAAAAATGGTTTGCGTACGTTGGATAATGGCCTGATCAAAATTAAGATCGCGCTGCTCTTCATCTAAAAATTCAAAACTTGCTTCAACATAACCCAATAAATTGGTCAGCTGAGCTTCCAGCTGTTGCAAGCTTTGCGAAAGTGATCCATGCAATGTTGCCATGGATTTGCGCAATGCATATTCGGTTTGCGCATGAATAAGCTCGTTAATTGATTCGGCCTGCAGCAGATCAACCTTGCCGTTCAAAAAGGCTCTTTTGGTAAATTCACCACCACGCGCAGCACGAGCTCCTTGTTGAATAGTAAGCTCAATAATGCGCTCAATAATAAAATGATTATTGTGGCACGTGATCTCTACCGTATCTTGACCGGTAAATGTTTTTGGCCCACGCATCAACAAAAAAACCACTTCATCAACAGTTGATTCATCAGCGGGGTCAATAACATAGCCATGATGAATGGTGTGTGATGGAGCCTGTAGCAACGAAAGATTTGAAGACAAGCGTGCACATGAATTCGCCACCTCAAAAGCATTAACCCCACTCAAGCGGATCAGTGCCAATGCACCACTTCCACGTGGCGTGCATAACGCAACAATGGCTTCCTGATCGGTAGCAAGAAGATGTTTATTGTGGTTTTTCTGCAACTGCATGTGCTTTGGTATTGATCACAAGATGATAGCCACGAAGCTTTTTCTTGTGTTTCTTCTTTAAGAATTGAATGATTAAATATGACCATCCGACAAATAGCTGACGTTCCTCTTCGGGCGTTTGAAAAATTTGCTTCTCAAACACAACCGTCAACATACGTCTGTCGGCTCTCACATCAAAGCCGCCATCAATCGATAGCAATTGCGCCATCTCTCTGAACCATGTTTTAGCATCATCAATCAATTCTGGAGTCCAGTGCTCGTCGACATATGCCTGTTGTTGGCCCTGTTGAGGTTGCTGATTTTGAACGCGCGGCCTTGCAGGAGCTTTGTCTACCGGAGCTTGCTCACGACGAAGACGAATCTCTTGGCGCGGCTGCGGTTCCTGACGAGGTCTTTGAGGGGCCTGTCGAGGAGGTCGTTGGGCAGCAAGAGCATCTCTACGCTCTGGAGCCTTAGCCGGCAGCCTTCTTGGATCGTAGGAAATCGAAACAATTGCTGGGCGCTTGGACATGCCCAAAAAATTCTTTTCCCCCACCTCAAGAACATTGATGGTAAATTCAAGAGGCTTTCCAGACTCAATCCATGCCTTTTCAATCGCTTTAGCAACAGTAGAAGCCTCATGAAGCATCGATTTCATTAGTCGAAACCTTTCATCGTAGGTGAAAATATTAAGAAAAACTCAAAGGAATATACAAATTTATAAAAAATCCGCATTCGCGTAAAAGTAAGCAAAAGTACGAATTTAACAGGAGTCTACGACATAATCTTACGCTATACAAGAACAAGGTAACAGAATTTGAGACGCTGTGCAATCGAACGATCACAATCCACGATAGATGGAGCGGGAAACGGGATTCGAACCCGCGACCCTTGCCTTGGCAAGGCAATGCTCTACCACTGAGCTATTCCCGCATATTTGAACCAAAGAACAGGTAAAAATTTACTCTAATCTGACAAAATGTCAACAAAAGAAAGCGGTGCTTTTAAACCTCAATCGAGGTCACAACCCCATGCAACTTATCCGATGGCAGCTTGTAGAACTGTACAAACGTGGGGCTCAGGCGCTTGATCAGGGCATAAACCTTCCACACAATATTCTTGGTAATGATCTCTTCCTGGCCATAAAAAATCACTTTTGCCTCAATCCCGGCATTGCTCAAGATCTTCTCAATATCCAGAATTTCCATGTATCCCATGTGTATTTCAAAGATTCTAAAGCCAGAAGCCAAATGCCCCTTAAAAAAGCCAATTACCCCAAAGGGGTCATCGCGGGTGACCACCGAGACCAAAATATTGTCTTCGTAGATAAT
>JAHFBR010000124.1 GCA_023249955.1 bacterium | reverse complement strand
TGATGAATTGTTTGTAGGAGCGTGAATTGATTGTTTTGTGCATCAAAACTATAGATACAAATGCAGCCGCCTTCAAAATTGACGGTTGTCAGATAGCGATTATCATAAAACCATGCGGTTCCACCGCATGTCGAGAATCGTTGCCTGTTGCCCGCATACAAGGGGGAATGTGATCGATCTTCGTATAAAGATTTTGGAGTAAAAACCTCACAAATCGGTTTTTTGCTGATCGAAAAGCCATGTATTGCATTGCTGAGTGCGATCAATAACGTTACGGTGCTGATGATATGTTTTTTTACTAACATTCAGCATTCCTTTTTTGTTATGCCAGCACAATCTCCAAAACATGATCTGGGTTGGAGATGCCAGGTACCAAAGTAAACGTACTCTTACTCTTGCCCGATTCTGTTTGTACTGTTGGAATGTAAAAGTTGGCAAACGCTGCACTGTCTTGTTGAGCCAGTTGCGTAAGCAGCGCGGTATGCGTAGCCACCATGCCGCAGGCTTGCGGTAATCTGCCTAAGCTTTTTATAAACTGATGCGCCAGCTCTTGTCCCTTGGTAAAAGTGGTGCCTTTGAAGAGCGAATCATCAATCAAGGCGCAGGCAAATGTGCCGGGCTGCAAATTTTGAATGGTCTTTAGGCAAGCATCGGCGCGGGCCATTTCCGCAACCATGAGTGATGAGTCGCTAGAAATATCATCGGTTACCGTCATGTAGGTCAACAACGCATCGAACGGTGACATCTCAGCATCGTGTGCGGCGACAATGCCAAACGATTGCGCTAAGACAATATTTAAACCCAGTGTTTTAAGAATACTCGATTTTCCGGCTTTATTCGGACCGGTGATGACCATCATCGATGGCGCGTTAGCCGATCCAAGCGTAATGTCATTGGTGACGACTGTGTTGGGGTTGAGCATGATGTTCCATGCACCTTTCATGGTGATGCAAGGTGTCTTGTTGTTATTTTTAAAGCGTACAAAGCTGAATGTTGCAGGTTGATTATCATGAGTATGAATGAGCTGCGCCATGGAAACGTAAGCATCTAGATCGCCCACAGTAGCAAGCAGGGGTTGCCAGGTGGGTATGAGTTGGCGTAACAAAGTGTACGCCCGTAGTGTTGGTCCAACAGCGGAAAAAAATCCGAGTGACTGGTCGAGCTCAAAGTTACCACCATTCAGTACATCTATAAGCTCTTGAGCAAGCGTGGTTTGTTGGTCAAAAGCCGGCATAACGCTGCTGAGGGCAGCATGATTTTTTGTGATTTTTGCGAGTGCATGCATGTTTTCAAGGCATTGGCGCACAGCGGCTATGTTGACGTATAAGTCATTAAGCACCGCGAGCTGAGATTTGATGTGAGTGACCATCTCATAAATGCTGACGGCATGCATGCAAAAGTGCCCAACTTTGAGCATTAAAAAGAGGCCCTTTACTGCCGAGCCGGCATCGCTTGCTGCTTCAAGGTGTCCCATGCATTTGTGTCCATGATGCTCGTGTTTATGATGCTTGTGGTGTTTATGGTGCTTATCCTGAGCAATTGCCTGTTGAATGTAATCAAGGGCAAAGTGAAAGAGCACGTGCTCAATGGTTGGGGCGAACAGGCCAAACTTTTTGAAGATATCGCGTAGAGTAAGTGCGAGTTCGCTGTCGTTATATTCCTGAAGGCACGAAGCAGAAAAATAATAAGTATCCAAAATATGCTGAGCCGAAGGTTCCAGCGTTTTATTCAAAAAAAACTCGATGCCTGACTGATTCTTTTTGATTACTTCAAACAAAGGCGTGATGGACGCTGCCAGCTCAGTGTTGGAATATATTTCGCGAATGGCCGCTTGGCGCCTTTCAAGTTCCTGCATATCGGCGGTGGGGTGTGTAAAATGATAGGCCAGGCGTTGTTGCCCAAAAATAGTGTTTGGTTGGCCAAGCTTTGTAATGACCCCCTGGTGCGATTGGTTCAATGAACCAGAAAGCTCCAGGTCACGTTGCTCAAAAAATCCGATGATTGATGCTTCAGCCACAGGTGCGTGACTTTGGGGACAGGCGTTCATTGCGTAAAGCAAAAGTACGGCAAGCACAAAGGAGCGTTGGTTCATGATAAATTTCCTAAATGTTCTATGTAAAAAAAGGCTTTTTAATGAGAATTAGACAGTATACAGGTAAGCCGCAAATAGGAAAAGTGGGATTAAGAATGTCCATTTTAGCCTAAAAATACGATGGGGAGCGAGGTCTTTCAAACCCCGCTCCCCATCGGTCAGACTGTTTTATCTTGGGTGGTGACTATTTCTTTTTCTTGCGCAGCATAGGCAAGCCGGTACGCTTATTTTCCATCGTTTCATACCCGGCTGGGATGGCGTTGATTGCATTCTTCGCGGCAACGCCTGCAAAGTAAAAAATAGTCTGTTTACGATTGCCGGCAAGCTTTACATCTTTTGAATGCAAGTAATAGGTCTTGCCGCTTTTTTTGGATTTAATGCTAAAGGCCATGATTATGAAGCTCCTTTTTTATTCATAGAACAGTGACACTAAAAACCAAGGTAATGAATTAATTTGAAAAAATCTAGCAATGATCTTTTTTTCTAGAAAAGTGCGCTGCAAACGTTTTTGTAAAGCCTGTTTAGTAGTTGTGGTTGTTTTGCTTTGGGAGCATTCTCTTGATCGATCTCTCATGAGTTAGGTATGGTAATATATCAGATCAAAAGATTTGGGGTTTTTAAGCGAAGAGGATCTAAATGAAGAATTATGGGACGAGTTTGAGTGTCATAGTATCTCTTTGTGTGATGCAGCATGTGTTACAGGCAGGAGTTGCTGGTCGACAGCCATTGATTGATGATGCCAGCAATACTCAAGAGACGGCATCTGCTCTTAATGACTGGGCTCGCTTAAAGTATCATCTGACGCGTCATCCATTGAGTTGTATGGAGATAACTGTTCCCAAATCTGGTACGCATCTTTTAACCAAGTGCATTTTTCTTCTACAGGGCAGAAATGTTATAGAGCAATCCGATCCCATCAGACCAGCGGGTCCAGTTCGAAAATGCACGCAGACTACCAAAGAGTTTTTTATGAGGGCTCAAGAAGGTAGATTTGCCCGTCGTGTTTTTCAAAAATATAGCAGACCTATGGGCCTGCGCCGACCACGGCTTTCGTTTCACTTTGCCCATAACCCAGAGCGTGAAGAGATGATTACGCACTGTACCCAACAAGCACTTTTCTTGATCCGCGATCCACGTGATCAGTTGATGTCGTTTGCCCATTGGGTTTGTGAAAAATCCAAGATAGGTGCAGAGGACTTTAATAATATGATTCTTGATTTTATTGATGGCAAGCAGCGTCAT
>JAHFBR010000015.1 GCA_023249955.1 bacterium | reverse complement strand
AACTTCATCATAACCTCTTTAAAAAAAACACTGTTTTCTTGAGTTTTTGAGCAATGTCGGACCGACAAAATACCAGTTAATCACTAAAAAGTCACATTTTTGCCGATTCTAAGCCTATTCTTAGGGTAGACAATCAGTAAAAATTGTCAAACTGGATAAGATTTCATATGATTCCTGGGCGATCCATGAGTAGGCTACCTGGTATCATTGACTATTTGAAACCTATTTTGATAGGCTAAAAATAGGCAATTTTGCCATTTTTGGGAAAAAGAGGGATTTGGGGAAGAGATGCAGTTTAAAGACATTTTATTCAAAACCGGCCTGTTGGCCGTTCTGTTATTTTCATGCAGCCAGCTGGAGGCGATGGAGAAAGAAGAAGCGCCAACTGAAAAAACATTTGAAGAATTTGAGGCGGAGCAAAAACAAGCTCGCAAGTCTGCAGTCGAGGCAAGAAAAATTAGGGGCCAAAAGGGCCTCATTAAAGCATATAAACAGCGATTAAAAACGCCAAGCCAACGCGATTTTAATCGCATGATCATTTTGATTGATGATCAACGTGACGAGGGGCCCGACAAAAGTCCGGCTGTTGCCGAAGCTCTTGGCTTAGCACTGCAGCAACAAGCTTGCTCTGTGCTTGTAACCTACACGGTTATAAACAACTTCTTAACGCGCGCATATGATCAAACTTTTCAAGGAGATCGCACAACTTTTCAAAAATTTGGAAATAACTTTGATCCACGTGATTTTACGATATATTATCTTAAAAACAGCTCATTCTTTCTTCTTGTTCCAACAAAATTTGATAACATTTTAAAGCCCCAAAAAATTACACTACCATTAGTGCAGCCGTATTCATTTGACAGAGCTCCTCTCAAGGGTGCTAATCTCAAATCGTTTCAACAAGAAGGGGCCTCTGCTGATCAAAGAAGACAAAATCTTTTAACGTTGGTACGAGGCAAAGAAAATGATGCTGATGTGCTGTTTGATGTTCAACAATTTGCTTCACTTTTTTATTGCGAAAGAGATATTCGTGATGATGCATCTATTCATGCTGGTTTAAACAATATTACAGATCCACAAGCCCGCATTGAGCTGATAAAAAATGCCATTACCCCGTGGATTTTTTATATTGGTGGTCATGGAACCCCTGAGCCAGCACATATTGTCTCGCTGGACCCACAACACTTTCAAGCTTTGCTCATGTTTATCAATTCGATGAACACTCGGCTTGTAGCATTAATGAGTTGCTTTAGTGGTGGCCAAAATCTTGATTACAGTCAATTTAAAGAAAATTTATTTAATCCAAAAATATCCCAAAATTTGCATTACCCCCTAGCAGTGCTTTCAAGTCAAGACAGCCCGACTGGATTAGCAAGAGTAGCTGACGATATTTTGATAGATTATGATCTCTTTTTTAAAGCAGTCGGTACCCAGAACCAAAACTGGCTGCCCAATGCCTTACAAGCAATAACTCATCCCGAGGAAGTTTCAGAAGAAACCATTCCGCAAGTCCTTATTCCGGGGGGCGGCTGGTTTTCAGTCTTTTTGCCTCACACAAAGAGCATCAAGCATCCGCAAATTCAATCACTCAACATGGTCACTGTCCTTAAGCACCATCTCGGGAAAAAATCTTTTCTGTGCAGAGGAGCACAGGCACTCTTGCTCTACTCAACACAAATCCCAATCACTCTTGAAATTGAACATAATGTCATCCCTGCAACATTGCCAACAGCCACGGTTTATATGGTTTATTATGAGCACGCACGTGCTACCCATAAGCCATTCCCTTGTT
The DNA here is from genome assembly GCA_023249955.1 of bacterium. Taxonomy (GTDB): domain Bacteria; phylum Babelota; class Babeliae; order Babelales; family RVW-14; genus JAHFBR01. The sequence continues at coordinate 11,282 of JAHFBR010000015.1, read as the reverse complement.
TGGGAGATCTTTTCATGGGCAAATATCAGCCATTTTTTTACCCAGCCATTCTCTCCATGCAGCGAGGCAATGCCGCTCACACTATAAAAAAAATTATTCTGCCATCAGCAGCAGCCGATGGTTCAGGAATTTTGGCTTTCGTGCGCGATGCATTTTTGAATATGTTTGCCGGTACTAAAATACGGCTTTCAAAAAAAGCATTTTTTATACAAGAGCTTGTTGGCAGAAATGACCTCTCAGCAATACTATCGCAATTAAGAGTCGTCCAAAAACAGCCTGCTCAAGGTGAATTAGAACAGGCACTTGGTGATACAGCAGATCAAATCATTACACTGCACAACGTAGGTGTGGCAACCTATTTTGACGAAGCCTCCCGCCAAACATCTATTCGTCTTTTGTTTGAATATCAACAATCATATTGGGCCTTCACGTTTAATGGTATGCCAGAGCATACAACAGAAGCTGTTTGGGATTTTAAAAAAATAGAAGAGAAAGAATTTACACAACAAAGAAACAAAATGCTGCAAAGCATAGGCCTTGCTCAAAAACAAGCCCCAATCATACGCGCAGTATCCAACCAACTCAACACATGGGCAAGTGGTCATATACCCACACCTCAAGACCTTATTAAGGTAGGAAAAAATCTTGCACTCTTGGGCAGGCAAACGGCAATAAAATTTGGTGGTATGATAGAAGAAAAACTTTCCGAAGATCAAAGACGTGTGTTACTTGAATGTATCTTTGATCTGCCAGAGTGGAAAAGTAATGAAGCCAACGACCTTCCTCCACACATTCGAGCACTTGGCAATTTGGGAGAGATGGCAGGCTTTTTTGCTATGCAAAATGCTTCTTCGGAATGGAAAACTTTACACGCTCAAGATATACAAAAAATACATGACGCTCACATGATACAGTGGTAATGAAGCTTAGAAATTCCAGGTCACACTGAAGCCCAACATGCCGGCAATCACATCAGTTGCCCAGCTGCGCTTGCCAAGAATGGGATAAGCGTACTCAACGCGCAAAAATGGACCCCAGGATTTTTTGAGATGTTTGGCCATGTCGTAGCCGGCAGCAAAGTGCACGGTGTGCATCTCCCAGCCGTGCAACAAGCGATTGGCGTTGGCAACATCGTCTTTAGAGATAAAACGATTACCGCGGCCTTCGGGTGTTGCATCTTGCGTCAACGCAGTTTGAACAACGGTCTTTAAAAAGCGATCATCTTTAACATGCAAGCCGGTGCGCTCTTGGCGAACAAACGAGTAGCCAATCAACGCCTCAAGGCCCTTAACTTCAGCCTTAACATAAGCACCGATATCCCAGATGTGGCCCGGATCAACAGCAGCAAAACCTTTTTCAAGAACAATCCAACCGTTTTGTTTTTTACTTTTGTCCGTTGTCATGCGCAGATTTTTATTTTCTGGCAAAAATATCGTCACGCCGGCCTGCGCGCCAACTTTGATGATATCCCAAAACCCGGCCTCGCCCACGCCACGCGCAACAAAGCCAATATGTTTGTTGTAGCCCAGCGGTAACGCAAAAACACGATCTTGGTCTCGCTCTCCAGCTGTTGGAATGACCAAGCCGACCTGCATCAGCCCGCCCAACGAAGAGATTAAACCTTCAAGGCCTTCTTTGTATTTGTGCCAGCCGCCAGAAATAATCACGTCACCAATGTCTGACTTTTTGAACGTGGTACCAAAGGGCTTGATGCCGTTTTCTTGCAAAATGGTTGGCAAAGTATTTTCGATAAAATCGGCGATGTCTACGCCATTCACCACCGCAGGACCGGTATTTCTGACGGTAATCGGATCGAGTTTGAGCTCTTTGAACGGCACAAACACGTGCAGATAAAAACCCCAGAACAGGTTTTGTTTGAAGATGACGTCAAATTCGGTGGTAATAAAACGCCCACCCACTTCGATCAGTCCGGCGTTGGCGTTTGCGGTGGCCAAAGCATCTGGATCAGCAAAGGTTCCACCGGTTCCCCAAAACATATTGGTCACCGGCTTGTTTGTTGGCGACAAGCCTTCCAGCCCAACCCCCAGGCGGGTCAGCGCAAACGGACCGTGGCCATTAAAAAGAGCGGTTTTATCCTCTTCGTGACGCTCGAACGTCTCGCGCGTGTCGCCATACAAAGCGCGTACCGCCAATGACGACGTCCAGTCATCGGTCTGGCTTGTGGCCAGGGGTTGTAGCAGGGGCGCGCGGTAAAAGACGGGGGCGTCAAAGGCAAGCAGCGCTGCACACTGAAAAGTGATACCAAAAATTACGATTCTTACTACTCTTTTTGCATTTAATAGCATCTTTTCACCATTTTGATTATGGAAAGAACGGTGGTTAAAGCTCTTGGGGGTAGTGTAGCAAGAGAAATCCATAAAAAGCAAAGAAATCGCAAGCATGGGGTTGCATGAATATTGCTACAGCGTTGACAAAACAACATTTTTGCTCAACATTAAGAGCTAGCTATAAAATAAAGCAATGGGATAACCTGTTACCATTAACCTGATTGAGAAGGATTTTTTATGTTACGTGATATCACCAAAATGCTTGCCTTGGCGTTTGTTGTTGCCGCTTTGAGCTGTCCTCTATCGCTCCGTGCAGACGAGGTTGAGGAAGTAACCGAAACCCCAGCACCGATTTCTGCAGAGCAAGGACCTCGCGACGCAACCAATGTTTTGTCTGGCGATGTTGATGGCGATGACGAAGAAGAAAAAATCAGCAGCGAAGACCATGTTTTTAGCTTTGACGATGACGAACAAGACGAGTTTGAATAAATAAATTACGCATCAAAGCGTTGCGGCCTTGGTGACAAACCAAGGCCGTTTTTTATTCGCCTTCGCCAGAATGGCGAGGGTGAATATCCCGCCAAAGCCCTGGGCGACGGCGGATAGGCTACGGCGGAATAAATAGTACCATAATGACAACGAACAAAAAATATTACTCGTTTATGCCCCGCGAAGTTGTATGCGCTTTCAAGCATACACGTCTCAAAAAATATTTTGGCGGGCTCAAACTGGTGTACGCACCGGCATCGTGCAGTTCGCCAGACCTGGCACACGGCAAACTGCTGGTCGTCACACCACGCGCCTGCGGCAAGGCGCACGATCGCAATCGCATCAAGCGGCAACTCCGGTCAATTTTTTATGAAGAAAAATTGTACACCACGCCGCTGCTGTGGATTATTTTTGTACGCAAAGATGCGATGAAGCTTGATTTTGCCGCACTCAAAAAATTCTTAACCACAACGCTGAACAGTCATGAATCGTAAAAGTATGATTGAACGTGCCGAGAGCTTTGCAGCGGTACGCGCCCTGCTGGCAGCCTTGCGCAACCTGCTGGGACCACGCAACGTGTGCATCTTTCTGGTCACGTGCCCCGATTATGCGCGCTATCATCTGGCGCATTCAAATATTTTGTGGGCAGGACTCATGATTGGCGTGCGTTTGCTTGCATGCAACCCGCTGGTTGGAATTATACGCTATTTGTTTTACCGTTCGTTCAGCAAATCCGTTCGTGGTGAGGAGCACACGCAGTGTGCGTCTCGAATCCATACGAACGGACACACGACAAATGTTCGCACCCTTCGAGACGCCCTAACGGGCTCCTCAGGGCGAACGAGTAATTAACACGCCTAAAAAATAGTCAAATCCTGAATGCTGAGCAAAGGGTACCTACCCCTTCTTCCCCACCGGCCCAACGCGTACACGAACCATCTTGTCCGGCAAGCAGTAACGAGCAGCAATTGCATTAAGCTCGTCTCGCGTCAGCGTCTGAACACGCGCAAGCACTTTATCATAATAATCAAAACCAAGCTTGAACGAATCCAGCGAGCACATCAGGCGTGCAATGGCTGAATCGCTGGCGATCAGATCAATCAGATCTTTTAGATAAATTTGTCGTGCCGCATCAATCTCTTCATCCGTCACACCGTGCTGGGCAACCTGCTGGAGCACCGCACGCATCTGCTGCTCGGCCGTCTCCATATTTTCTGGGCTAACCAACATGCCGATATAATCGTAACCGTGCTCTTTGGTAGCATGCGTAGCGAAAGATCCAAATGCGGTGTAAAACAGACCGGTTTGTTCGCGTACTTTAAAAATACGCGAGCCCATGGAATCAAAGCAGATGATTGATAACATTTTGAGCGGCACCAGATCTTCATCGTAAATAGTGATGGATGATGGCTGGCCCATCAGCAACATTACCTGATCGCGCAACATGTGGTGATCAAGAGTGGCGCCGGCATCAAATCCATGCTTAACTTTGTCATATTTTTTCTCTTCACCCGTTGGCCAGGAACCAAACAGTTTTGCAATCGCCTTCTCCATTTGTTGTTCATCAAAATCACCCACCACACTCAGCGTCATGTTGGCCGGACAGACAAATGTTTGATGCAACGCTTTGAGCGCTGCAACATCACAGCCGTTAATCAGATCAATGGCTTCATCAAACGTCCAGGCGTACGGATGATCTTTGTAAATCGCATTTTTAAGAATGCGCGAAGCCATAGAACGGGGTGAATCTTGCGCACGTTGATAGTTGCTGACAAAAATCTTTTTAAGTTTATCAAGTGCTGCTGTCGGAAACGTTGGGTGCGCAATGATATGATAAAAGCGCTGGGCAAGTGCATCAAAGTCATCACGCAAGCACAAAAAGCGCGCGCCGTGTGCACTGAAAGAGTACGAAGCTCCGTGTTGCTCAAAGAAATCAACGTTATCTTTTTTGCTCAGGCCATCACTGCCCTCCATCAGCATGTCCATCATGCACTCCAAGCTGATGCCCTCGCGCGACTCTTCCACAAATGATGCGTCTTTGAATTGGCAGTTGAGCGCGATCAGCGGGGTGTCGGCATTGCGTGCCAAGATGACTTTTAAGCCATTCTTAAGTTCAAACACCCGCGTTGGCTGTGGAAACTTGAACTCCAGCGGATGCGGATGATTGAAGGTAAGCGCCGCTCGCGGCTCTTCAACCGGTGCTGTACGCACGTGGCGCGACAGGATTTTTTGATCCAACTGATCCGAAGCCTGCTTGATTGCTTCGCGCAGGGGACGCTTGGATTCTGGCAACGGCAACACTTCAATGCGACTCATCAGGAACGGATCGAGGTGAGTCTGGGCGTATGCTTTTATCTGGTCGCTGGTGAGTGTATGAAACTTAGTGATGCGTTTAAAAACATCCAGTTCATCGCGTGTTGCAAAATATGATTTAATCCAGTTGTACACAAAGTCGTGATAATCTTGCAGCTTAAGAAAAAAGCGCTTGCTCTTTTGTTTGGCAATGCGCTCCAACTCTTGTTTTACAACGCCATCGTTAATCAAGCGCGCAAGCTCTTGTTTTACCAGATCAACACACTCGTCACCCTTGCCCGGCATTGGTTCGATTAAAATAATAAAGATCCCCGCCTCGGCAAATTTTGACGCCTTGACGTATACCGAGGACGCAATCTTTTTGTCATCCACCAGCAGCTGAGATAAACGGCTGGACTGCCCTTCGCCCAACAGCAGCGCAATGGCAGACGGGATATGCTCGGTTTCTGATTTGTGTCCTGGAATAACCCAATAAAGCCCCAGATGCTCGTGCTGCACATCTTCAAACGAACGGGTATGGTTAACGGTCAGCTCGGGAATCAAAACGGGAAACTCTTTTACAATCGATGCCTGCTCCGGCATGATGTGCGCAAACTGCTCGCGCGCGCTTGCCAGGGCTTCTTCAGGATCAACATCACCAACAATAAACAGCGTTGCGCGATCGGGGCGATAATACTTTTTATAAAAGCGTTTAAGATTTTCGGCATCCAGGTTCAGCAGATCCTCTTTAAAACCAATCACCGGGGTGTGGTATGGATGATTGGAAGGAAACAGCAGTGTGCAGGCCTTGAGAATCATCATGCGCCAATAACTGTCCCTACACATCTTCAACTCTTGAATCACCGCTTTAATTTCGGAGGCAAGGTGTTGATCATCAAAGCGCGCGTTCTGCATGCAGTCGGCAAGCATGCCAAAAAACGGCTTCCAGTTATTTTTGTTCACTTCAAAGTGGTAGCTGGTGACGTCATAGGAGGTAAAGGCGTTCATCGTTGCGCCATACTTGCGAGCAATAGCATCGATGTCCGATTCTGATAACTTTTGCGTGCCCTTAAAAATCATGTGTTCAACCAGATGCGCCAGGCCACGCTCACCGCTATCTTCAACATATGAGCCCACATCATACGCAATTTGTACCAACACCTTGGGCATTGCTGTGTTTTTGAAAACAAGCACATGCATGCCGTTTGCTAAAACCTCTTTGCGTACACGATCGGCAGGAACGGTAAAGGTTGGTATCGAACCACCAACGGCACCACGTCGCGTTCGATGCCACCATCGATACAACGCAAAGCAAACTGCAGAACCCACCAGAAGAAACAATATAATTTTTACTTTTGCTGTTAGCAGCTCCATAACATACACCCCTGTGACATTTTTAGATTACTATGGTAAAAATACCTTGGTTGGTCGTCCATTTCAAAGAGTTTAACGATTTTGCACCCTTTTGCATACAGAACAGCCATGAACATTCTTATCATTCGTGTTTCATCCATTGGTGACGTCATTCACACCCTGCCTGCCATCTTTTTGCTCAAGGCCTGTGTGCCGCAGGCCCGCATCACCTGGATTGTGCAAGAAAAGGCGGCGAGCCTGATTGTTAATCAACCTTTTTTAGATCGTGTGGTGGTCATCCCCAACCGCTTTTTTATGCCAGGCGCCTTTGCAAAGACGGCCGGGCTGGTAAACGAGCTGCGCGCGACGCGCTGGGACGCCATCATCGATTTTCAGGGGCTTATCAAAACATCGCTTCTACTTTTCTCACTGCGCGGCAAAAAATACGGCTTTGACTGGAAGAACGCACGCGAATCGGTCAGCTCGCTGCTGACGCACCAGCACACCGCACCGGTTTATAAGAATATTATCCAAAAAAATCTTGCGCTGGTTTCTGACGTGATTTACGATCTAGTGGGACCGACGTCCTGCCCCACCATTGATACGCTGCAAAAAAGTTTTTATATCCAAACGCCAACGGACAAAAAAAATGTTGTCGACTCGTGGCTGCAAAAAAACAGTCTTACAAACGTTATCGCCCTCTGCCCCAACACCACGTGGGAGTCAAAGCGCTGGCCATCAGAGCACTGGAATGAGTTGGCAAAAAAGCTAGCCAACACCATGCCGGAACGGCAGCTTGTGCTGATGGGCAAAGATTTTGGTGCAGACGCCAAAGCCGTTGCCGAGTATGCTGCGCAACACCGCTTGCCCGTACACATCTTACCCTCGTGGGATTTAGCCACAACCACATACTTTTTGCAAAAAGTTTCGTTGCTCATTGCGCCTGACACCAGCTTTTTGCACCTTGCAGATTTTTTGGGCGTGCCGGCCATTGGCCTGTTCGGGCCAACATCAAAACTGCGTCACGGACCATTTCTATTTACGCCCAACATTGCACGTGCCATCCAAGTCCCGTGTCCGCACGTGTATCAAAAATCACACGGCACAGAAAACTGCATGCAGCAGCTAAGCGCAGCTGACCTGGCGCAAGCAATACATAGATTGCCTTTTTCTTGCCAAAAAAATGCACCCTCCGTAAGCTAGGTGCATATAATCTTTAAATGATAAAAGGCTCTTTATGAAAAAACGGATCATACTTTTTTGTGCGCTCGTCACAAGTTTTTTATCAGCCCACGCTCACAAAAATAAGTTCTTTAAAACAACGCTTTCTCACTACCTCACCATGGATGACGCGGTTGAACAAGCGCTTGAACACCGCCCCAACCTTGAAGCATTAAAATTTGCCACTTACGCCAACAAATCTGCCTCAAAAGCCGAATTGGCTGAGTATTATCCCAAAATCAGACTTGATAGTTCCTTCACCCAGCAAAGCCATCAGGACTACCCAGCCAATACCACGTTGCTCAATACCGATCAACTGATTTACTCATTCGCCGGTCCGTTGCAAAGATATAAACGCGCAAAACTTGTAGCGGAACAAACGGAGGCCGAACGAGAGGTTCAAAAGAACAATGTTCGCCTGGAAACAGAAAAGGCTTTTTTACAAGCCTGGCTGGTGCAGGAACAACAAAAAACAATCGCTTCACTCGCTCGTTCTGCTCTTCATGTTTTTGATAAAGCAAAACATGAACATCAACTTGAACTTTCAGACAAATCTACCTGGTTTAAAGGCGTTGAGGACTATGGTTCCAGCAGTTCTCAAGTCGAGCAATACACCTACAACGTTGCCAGCGCGTACAAGCGTCTTGAATTTTTGATGGGAGCGTCAATATCGTTGTTGAGCAATGGGTCTGATGGCGCTGCGCCATCACCATCGACACATTTATCATGGCACCCAGAAAAGGTTACCGCGCAGCACCCACTTGAAACGTATTACACCCATGCACTGCGCCATCGCCCCGAGAGGACACAAAACGAAAAGAAAATTGCGGCAGAACAGCAAAATATTAAAATTGCCCAAGGCTTGCGCTTGCCCACGTTCACGGCTAACGCACAGGCCGGACACGTCTCTTTTTTGGGGTCTGTGCCTCTAGGATCGCGCAGCGACAGTTTCCACCAGTTCAGCGTTGCCATGTCCTGGCCGCTGTTTGATGGATTAGTAAATCAGTATCAAGAACAACAAGCGTATGCCAATAAAGTTAAAGAGATGCTCAATCAAGATCAGACGATTTTAACGATTAAGCAAGAAGTGCAAGATCGTTATTTCGCGCTCGCCAAAGCGCTTACTGCGCTCAAGGCACAAAAGTTGCAATACTTGCGTACCAACAACGATTTTGAACGCAGCAAGCAGGAGTTTGAGATTGGCCAAATTTCAGCAGTCGATTTTGATGTTGCAAAAACTACCTGGCAGCAGGCGCAGCTGGATTGGCTTGCACGCAACATCGACGTTGCACTGGCGGAACGTGACCTGATGTTTGTCTGCGGTTATCCAACTCAATTGATGAGGAATAACCATGAGATCGTATCTTAATATCGTACAACACATTCTTGACCATGGCATCCGCTGCACAAACAGAACCGGCATCGATACGCTAACGGTGGCCGGCATGATGTTTGAGCACAACATGGCGGATGGGTTTCCACTCTTGACCACCAAAAAAGTCCCCTTCAGACTCATCGCCACCGAGCTTGAATTTTTTATCAAGGGCATAACTGATAAAAAGTGGCTTCAGGACCGCAACAACCACATTTGGGACGAGTGGGCCTACCCAAAAAATGCCCCCTACGGTCACGATCAAGCCAGCAAGCAACGCATGCTTGAAGAACGCGATCTTGGCGCAATTTATGGATTTCAGTGGCGGCATTTTGGTGCGCGCTATACCTCCCACGATGCCGATTACACCAACCAGGGTTTTGATCAACTCAAGCGACTGGTCACCACATTAAAAACCAATCCACGCGACCGACGCATGATTGTTTCGGCGTGGAATCCATCGTTTCTGGACGAGATGGCGTTGCCACCGTGTCACTACTCTTTTCAGGTAACGGTCATTGAAAATAGACTCAATTTGTTATGGAATCTGCGTTCTTCTGATGTGATGCTCGGGCTGCCGTTTAATATTGCAAGTTATGCGCTGTTGCTGCATCTGCTAGCAAAAGAGGCCAACTTGAAAGAAGGCAGGCTGATCGGCTTTTTGGCCGACACTCATATTTACACCAATCATATTGAAGGAGCCAAAGAGCAGCTGATGCGCAATCCTTCGCTCCTGCCACAAATTATTACCGAACCCTTCAGCTCTATTTTCGACTGGTGCGCGCAGGATTCAACGCCCGTCAATTACACCAGCCAGCCAACGATTAAGTTCGAGATCGCGGTATGATCAGCATCATCGCGGCCATGACCAAACATGGCGTCATCGGCAAAGGCAACAAGCTGCCCTGGAACATACCTGATGAACTCAAAAATTTTAAGCGTTTGACGCAGGACACAACGGTTATCATGGGCAAGCGCACGTTTGAATCGATCGGCAGACCGCTGCCCAACAGGCATAATATCGTTCTGGGACCGACAGACTTAACTATTCCCAACGTTGATGTTTGTCACTCGGTTGACCAGGCTTTGCGTGTCGCTCAAGCATACGGCAAAGAGATCTTTGTCATCGGCGGCACCTACACCTACGCCCAGTTTTTACCCATCGCTGATCGGTTATTCATCAGCATCATAAAAAAAGATTACGACGGGGATGTTTTATTCCCTTCCGTTGACTGGTCGCTATGGAAAGTTGTAGAAAACACTGATTACCCAGAATTTGAATTTTTCTTGTACACGCGCGTGCGTGGAACACCATGAAAAGTATAACGAATTTATTACTCATCATGACCCTAGTTACGGTAGTATCCACGGATGCTTTGGCAATGATATCGTCAGAAGAAGACGGCAACGATGATGGGCTCGGCGAAGAAATTGATCCTGAGCTTGAAGAACTACAATCAGCATTCACACGGCTTGAGGTTGCAGCACCGGCTGCCCTTGACGTAGACACTGCTCCCTGCTTGATACTCATGCTGCCTCGAGATCTCATTGCAACAAGCATCGCTCAATATTTAGATCTGAAAGCAATACGCTCTTTTGCCTGCACATGCCAACGAATAAAACAGTTTTTAAAGCTTCCCTTCCGTCGATTACTCCAGCAGGTGCGCACATCACTTATCCAACAATTTTCACATCACCAACCACGCGGACTCCATCCACGCTACTCACAGAATCTATTCGCTATTTTTTTGTATGCTGTAAAAAATAATGATGTACCCACCGTAGAATGTATTCTTGAAATCGAACCAAACTTCGTTATCGCTCTGGAAGAATACGGCTCAACAGCACTCCATAAAGCCGTCTATCATGGCCACCTAGCAATGGTGCTCTGCCTGTGTGAGCATGGAGCTGACCCTAACACACGGGATAAGCGTGGCCGAACGGCGCTTAAACTCGCGAAAATTTACGGCAAAAATGATATTATAGACTTCCTAAAGCCTGCTCGTCAGGGCCTTTTTTCGAAGGTGCTTGTCTAACGTTTTGTATGTGATAAAGTAAAAACACCACGAACGGGGTTTCTGGCACATTTAACAAGGGCTTAGGTCATGAAAAATTCTACAAAAAACAGCTTACTGCTCTGGGCCATTGGCCTGGTAGCGCTGCATTCTCTGGCATTCAGCGGCCTGGCGGGCTCGTCACGCTGGATCATTTCCGGCGCAGCACTCCTCTTCCCCCTTCTGGGTGGCCTGGTAGCGTTGCCAACAGCC
>JAHFBR010000123.1 GCA_023249955.1 bacterium | reverse complement strand
TGTGAACTGCGCGAGTTTGTGACTGTTCACGCCCCACGCACTGCACAAGGGGCTACCAAAATTGGCAACCGTTGCTACCTCATGAATTTTGCACATGTTTCGCACGATGCAATACTTGAAGACAATGTCACCCTCATCAATAATGTAAGTCTGGGTGGCCACACGTACATTGAAAAAAATGCCATCGTCATGGCAAGCAGTGCTACACATCAGTTTTGCCGCATCGGAACTTTTACGGCACTTGCACCGTTCAGCGGCATTCGCCAAGATCTTCCACCCTTCTGTCTTTTCAGCGGACAGCCAGCACACTTTTATGGCTTGAATGCTATTGGACTCAAGCGCGCCGGATTTTCACGCGAGAGCATCAACGCATTAAAACACGTTACAAAACTTTTTTATCAAGATAAACTACCACTCGAACAGATTACAGCGTTGGCAACGCAAGAAACAACGTGGGGTAGTGATGAGCATGTTCAAACTTTTTTGAACTTCATTCGCAACAGCAGCCGCGGCGTTTCACGCAAAGCGGGCATTGATAAAAACGCTCAAACTCCCCAAGAGCATAACGTATCGTTTTAATTTGCACGTTCATAGCACAGGAAAATCATGGTAAAACTTGGTGTCATTGGCTTGGGCCACATGGGTGGTTATCACGCATCTATTTCAAGCAACTTACAAACCGCGCAGCTTATCGCGATTGCCGATCCGACAGAAAATAACTGGCAAAAAGTTAAGGCGGCAAACGTTATAAAAACAAAAGACTTTCGCGATTGGATCGATCAAGTCGACGGTGTTATCATTGCTGTTCCAACAGCGTTTCATTATGAAGTTGCCAAAGAGTGTCTGAAGCAAGGTAAACACATTTTGCTCGAAAAGCCGTTAACCAATAACCTGGAGCAAGCACAAGAGTTGCTCGAGTTGGCACAAAAATACAATCGCGCGCTTCATGTTGGCCATGTCGAGCGTTTTAATGGTGCTATCCAAGAACTGAAAAAAGTTATTACCGAACCAAAACTTATTGAATGTCATCGCATGGGTCCATTTGTACCACGTGTGCAAAAAGACAGCGTCGTGCTTGATCTTATGATCCATGATATCGATTTGGTGTTGAATGTTGTTGGCTCTCCCGTCACCAAAGTTTCTGCACATGGAACCAAGGTGTACAGCGATTCGTGCGATATCGCCGCCGTTCAAATGACATTTGAAAATGGTGCAATCGCTTCGATCATTTCAAGCCGTGCATCACAAGTCAAAAAACGCAGCATGGCTGTGCATCAAAAAAGTGAATATATTCATCTTGATTTTACAACCCAAGATCTTTCGATTCATCGCCACGCATCATCCAGTGTTCAGCTTGGTGCCGACCAACTGAAATATCGCCAGGAAGCAAGCATTGAGCACGTGTTTGTGTACAAAGACAATCCACTCAAACAAGAGATAGAACACTTTGTGGGCGCCATCAAAACTGGTAACAATCTGGTCAACCCCGAGCAAGATTTGTCGGCACTCAAGATTACCTTTGATATCGAACGGCAGCTCGGCTTGCGATGATTGCGATTATTGCAGGCACGGGAAATTTGCCGCTGGAGGCGTGCAAAAATCTTCGAGCCAAAGGACAGCCATTTTTTGTGGTGAGTCTTTTTCCTGAAAATAATGCCTCTGAACTGGCTGCAGTAACACATGGCATCGCTGATGTGGTAGCACAGGAGTTTTATAAGCCGGGCGACGTTTTGTCGCTGCTTAAAAAACGTTTGGCAACGCACGTTCTGTTTATCGGTAAGGTTGATAAAAATAATTTGCTCAAGCATTTAAAATTCGACTGGCTTGCCATCAAGCTGATGGGGTCGGTATTGCGCCGTAGCGATAAAGATATCATGGAGGCTTTGTTGGCAGAGCTTGCACGAAACAACATTCAAACATTACGTCAAGATGATGTGCTGGGTGGCCTTTTGGTGCCGCCTGGCATTTTGACTGGCACGCTAATGCCAGAACTCGAAAATGATATTCTGGTTGGACTAGAGGCTGCACAAGCCATTGCGCATGCTGATATTGGACAAACAGTGGTGGTAAAAGATGGCATGATTTTGGCCGTTGAAGCCATTGAAGGCACTGATGCATGCATCAAACGCGGACTTGAGATCGGTAAAGAAAAAGTTGTGATTTGCAAAACGGCGCGCACTGATCAGAATAAAAAATTTGATTTGCCCACCCTGGGACCTGGATCACTCGCTGGCTTTCAGCCTGGGCAAGTGGCGGTAATTGCGTGGCATGCGCCGTGCACACTGATTGCGCAAAAAGATATTTTTGTTGAACGGGCAGAAAAGCTGGGCATCGTGCTGGTTGCGCGTCCCGCCATTACTTATACCAAATAGGCTTTCCCGTCTCAGCATCGGTCATTTTCTTCGTTTGACCATCATCAGAATCATCAGAATCATTAGAATTATCAGAATCTGCTTCCATCGCAGCGTCAACCCAAGGCCATCCGACTGGCTGCTGCATGTGTCCCGCAGGCAGTGCAGGCGAGACAAAAACATTATCGATAAACTCCTGCATCAATCCGCATTTTTCTTCTGGTGCATTGCCAAAGAGGTATGAATGTCGCGCAATGACACGACGAACAATCGGACAAGCCCACGCGTAAACTTCCGGCCTCAGGCTTTGCAGCGTACCTCTTAACCATAAAGCAACACTTGGTTTGGTACGAGGCTGCATGGCCACGATTCGCTCGGTGCATATTTGCTCAAATGATAACTTCGGATCTTGCATAGAAAAAACATTGGGGGCGTATACCAAAAAAATAGCCGCCAGACATAATTGCTTTATCATATTCGCCTCTCAATCTTTGGTACCGCCTAGCTTTTCCCACTCAGCATACGTTTCAGTCAGCGATTTTTGAATCTGCTTAACGCGAGCATCTGCACGCTGATGTTCATCACTGCCCCACTCAAGCTCTCCAAGTTTGACATTCAGCGCTGCAATTTTTCGCTCAAGACTATTGCGTTTTTTACGCGCCTCGTACGCCTCTTTGCCCTGTGGCTCTTGCTTGACCTCTTTTTGCGCTACCGGCTTGGCTGCCTGGGCAGGCGCACTCTGAGCCGTCTCTTGTTGCTTGTAATAAAGATACGCTTCGTAGTTGCCCTTGTAACTTCGTACGCCGGTTGGTGTCAACTCAACAATACGTGTTGCCAGGGAGTTCAAAAAGCTGCGATCGTGAGAAACAAACAAAAGCGTACCCTTGTACTGCTGCAACGCTTGCAACAAGACTTCTTTTGAAATCAGATCCAAGTGATTGGTTGGTTCGTCCAAGATCAGAAAGTTTGCTTGTGTCAGCAACACCTTGACCATCGCAACACGGTTCTTTTCGCCACCGCTCAAAACGGCAATGC
>JAHFBR010000122.1 GCA_023249955.1 bacterium | reverse complement strand
AAGCTATGCATGATCATCCCGTTTTTAATTATTTGGATGAACAAAAATATTTAGATTTTTGTACGAGTGAATTGGAAGCGCGCGAGGACTGCTTTTATCCACCCTTTGCGCGGCTTGCCTGTATTGAGCTTAAGCACGAAAGTGGCAAGCAGATTGATGCTGATGCAAAAATGCTCGCTGAGCAGTTGCAACTCTTGTGTGATCGTCAGGCGCTGGACGTTTCTATTCTTGGTCCGGCCTATCCACTGATTCATCGCATTCAAAATGCAGAAGTCAGACATATCATGCTCAAGGCTGCATCATTCAAGCACCTGCACGTGTTACTGGATTTTGCCCAGCGGCAACGCATGCTCAGTTCAGTTTTTGTTGTCGCGAGTCAGTAGAATTTTTGTCTCCCGTTTCGAACTTTTTAATTTTACGGTACACTTACTGCTTGCAATTATTTATCTCAAATATTTATCTCAAATGATATCAGGAGCTTTGTATGACCGTAACCATGATGGTTAAGAAAGTAGTTTTTGTTTTGCTGTTGGTAAGTGCAACGGTATATGACGTCAGCGCAATGATGGACGTTTGTTTTCAGTGTTGTGGTTCTGATCCTGTTGTTCTGCCAGACCCCGAGAGCATTCCGGAAAATCGCGTTCCATACATGGAAGCCGTGATAGAGCGTATGCGATGCATTAGGATTCTTTTTACAAGGGATTGGGCTGCGGGTATGTGTACTAGGAAAGAAGTAGACAGGGCCTATAAAAATCTGCTCCACATGATACGCGATAACGGCGATGCTTGCGATGCTGGATTTAAAAATGTTATCGCAGGGGAAGCGAGTCGTATTGTCGATTATTTGAATGATTTACAGGGATGTCGAATAATGAGAGCAACGATTTACCAGGCGCTTATTGATGGTGGTTATATTTTTCGATGTCCCGAAAAAACTTGCTGCGAGTTAGCAGAGGTAATAGTTGATGATGCTACAAGAAAATTGAGCACATGTAGTATTGTCGATTCACCTGATGATTTTCTTCTGGACTCTGGAGAAGCTGCATTAGAGAATTGGTCGAGCTAACTGCTTGCAGCGTGCAAAACCAGGCCATGGATTCTTATTTTTTTCCAACCGCTTAAAAATATTTTTGATGGTAAACGACTGCGCATGAAGCGAAGGCTTTTTGAGCTCATCCCACGAAATGGGCATTGCGACCGGTGCTCCATCATGTGCACGGACGGCGTAGGGGGCAACGGTGGTTTGAGCAAAAGCGTTGCGTGTTGAGTCAATAAACAGGCGTCCGCGGCGTTTGTTCAAACGCACTTCAGTGGTAAAAAGTTTTGGATTTTGTGCTGCTACACGATCAGCGACGTTACGCGCGAAAGCACGAACGGTGTCAAAATTTTGCGTGCTCTTCAAGGGAACAATCACATGCAGGCCGCGAGAGCCGGTGGTCATCACAAACGACTTGAGGCCCAATTCATCCAGTTCATCACGTATTGCAAAAGCGGCTTTGCGTACGATACTAAAATCATCTTTTCCGGGGTCAAGATCAAAAATCATCTTATCGGGGTAATCAAGCTTGTTGATGCGGCTGAGCCAGATGTGAGGCGTGATGCAGGCCTGGTTTGCCAAATAGACCAGCGTTGCGGCATCGTTGCACACAACATAGTGGTTGTAGCCGCCCTCTTTACGAATTTTGGCCGACTGAATCCAGTCGGGAAAGTAATCTGAAATATCTTTTTGATAAAAACCTTCGTGCGTGATGCCATCAGGGAAGCGGTGCATGGTGATGGCACGATCTTTCATGTAGGGCAGCATGTACGGCGCTATTTTTTGATAATATTCAATCAGCTCACCCTTGGTGATGCCAGAGCGGGGAAAAAGAATTTTATCTTGATTGGTCAGTTCGATACTTTGTTTGCCGACTTTCAGCACACCAGTCTCCTTCGCAATTTGCTTCATGGTTCGTCCGGTTAGCGCCGATTTATTGGCGTGGGGGAAAACTCCCGAGCGTGCAGCGTGCTGGTCGTTCATTTTGAGCACAAGCCACTGCTTGCCGGCCTGGAGCTGCGTTCTGATCAGTGCGTAGCCGCCACGCATTTTGGTGCCCTCAAGCCACAGTTCGACACGTCCATCATTCAGGCATTGCTTGATGGGAACAATTTTGCCATCTTTTTCTTTGATGTTTTTGTAGGTGCCAATATCCCAGACCATGACCGTGCCGGCACCATAATTGCCTTCTGGAATGGTGCCTTCAAAGTGTGCGTAAGCAAGCGGATGATCTTCGGTTGGAATGGCCAGATGTTTTTCTGCTGGGTTTGGCGAGATACCTTTGGGTATTGCCCATGATTTTAAAACCTTGCCGATCTGGATACGAAAATCAAAATGCAGATGGCTGGCAGCGTGTTTTTGGACGACAAAGAGAGAGCCTTTGGCTTTTTTTACGGTTGCCTTTGTTCCCGAGGGTTCGGGCGTGTGTTTGAAGTCACGTCGCTGCTGATACGGCTTGAGTGAATTTTTTTTGGTTGCCATCAGGTTTCCTACCAATAACGATACCAAACATATCACGACGATAAGCTTCATGAGCCCCCATCAAAACAGCTTCATGGTCAAATTATCTGCAGGGTCTTTGAAGCTCATTTTTTCGCTGCTTGCTGGTGTTGTGGTTGTTACTGACTCTTCTTGGTTATCCTGAACAACAGTCTTTGCCGTGCCAATAGCAACATTAAGATGCTGTTGGCGATGACGCTCCAGACCAAGCTCTACAATTTTATCAATCAGATCCATCGGCTTCATGCCGACCTCGGCGGCTTGATGAAAGAGGCAGGTGGCTGGGGTGAGTGCCGGCACTGTGTTGATTTCAAGAATCACCACGCGTTCTTTACCCGTAGGGCTTTGCTGCGCGGTTTGGTAGAAGCAATCAATTCTGCTGTAGCCTTGTCCTGCAATTGCTTTAAAAACATCGACCATAGTTTTTTTGACCAGTTCCAGTGTTTGCGTCGATAGTGGTGCTGGTGTCTGATTTTCGCCCGCACCAGGCAGGAATTTTTCTTCCATTGATAAAATGCCGCCTTTGGCGACAGTCATGCTTGGTGGTAATGCAATAACTTCGTCGCTGCCCACAACTCCAACGGTTAGTTCAACTCCGATGATGAGCTCTTCAAGAAGTACAGCATTTTTGGTTGAGGTAAAAAATTCGGTGAGCGTTTTGTGCAGTTCTGGCAGCGTGGTTGCCTTGCTGACCATTACGCTGCAACCGTCGTCGTGGGGTTTGATAACGAGTGGCAATGTGAGATTGTTGTCTTTGAGCAAGTTTTCAAGAAAGGTTTTGCGGTTTGCCTCATCACATGAAAGCCAGGACTCTTTTGACAGTAAATAGTTATTGGGGACCGCAAACCCTTTGCTACGCAAAAAATTATTGGTCCTAAACTTATCCATACACAAT
>JAHFBR010000121.1 GCA_023249955.1 bacterium | reverse complement strand
GAAAAAACAAGATCAGAAATAGTACAACTTGAAAGCGACGGGTGGATTGTTGACGCAAGCACCGCCCTTGAAAAGGTTGAAGACCTGCTTGGCATTAAAATCGTAGCTGAAAATTCGATCTCGCTGGGTGGATTTTTCGCCGAAAAACTTCAGCATATTCCGCGCAAAGGTGAACGCGTCTATTACGAGGGCTTCTGCTTTCAAGTTCAACAAGCCAGCGCACGACGCGTCCTGCAAATTCTCATCTTTGAACACAAAGAGGACGCTGAGCCCAGCAAGCCTCAATAATCAAAATTGTTTGCGAAGCTGACGGAACTCTACGCTTCTGGTAACCAGCATAGTTACAATGCGCTCAGCCTCAGCTTCGTCAACATCAAGCTTGTTGTGCCGTGCCACGTATGCAAGATGCAATGCATCAAGCTGATCGCGAAATTCAGGCGGCGTACACACTTTGTAATCCATCCAATGCGATACGTAATCCACCAAAATCTGACGATACGTCCATACCTGTCGATCCATAATGTGACTTACAATGCAGCCAAAAATTGGTGATAGAACGGCAAAAAGACAAGCCCAGCAGGCGTTAAAGAAGGTATTGCTTTCAGCGCTACCATCAAGAGGTTGATTCCCAAATGTTGCAAAATCTTGCATTTCATAGACCCCATTTGCAGTCCCTTTGATGTAATGTGCAACACCCCCAGAAAGATTATTTGCAGCTCGATAGGCATTGGTAAATTTGTTGGAAAGATTGTAACCACGCTCGAAACGAGAAAGCTCTTGTTTTACGTATGGAATCTGACACGCTAACCACAAAATGACATGCGCAACCAGTGCACTTGCACCGCAGGCCAGTGCTGCATTCACAATCTTACGCACCTTGGGCGCGAGTGAATCAGTATCACTCTTTTGTAGCGTCAAGTGCTCCTCAAGAAAGCGATACTGATTGTATTCTTGCATCAGCATCGCTCTGGTTTTTTTCTGTTTATAAGAACCAGCCTCAACAAAACCAGTAAGTACGATCATACTAAAAAATATCCATAAATAGTTCTTGCTCAACCACATAACTCCCCCGTCAGCATCATATTGGAAAAAAAAATCTCCATGGTATGCTACTTGCTAGCATGCACCGAATACCGGCTTAAACTCAATGATTTTACACAAAAGGAGATATTACTTTAAACAAAATCTCGTCACATTTTATCTTAAAAAATTTCGAGAAAGGTTAGTATATGATTCGTCTTTTACGCACTACTGGACTTATAACAGCGGTATGCTTCACAACCGCCGCAACACTTGCCGCCGTCACCAAGCACGAAACTGATGTCTTTGGCAAATGGCTTGCATGGCAGCAGATTTATAACGATCGTAATATCGCAGATGTAGCAAACAATCTAGATGACACTTTTTTAAATAATTTTAGAGACCATTACCAAAAAAATATCCCACTCCTCAAAAACTTAACCCCACTGCTTGCAACCATCACCAACAATCTTGTTCAGGAGGACGGCTATCTTTTAGCACCACCACTGACACAAGAAATGCACGAAAACCTGCGTTATCTGTACGAGCAAATCGAAAACAATATGCCAGCATTTGTTGATAGCCTGCTTGCAAGCGGCTTAGCCGATAAAAAAAATGCAGCATCAGAGCAAGAGGCTCACTACGACGCTACCATCGAAAAATATAAAGCCTTTAGCAGAATGCTCTTTGCTCAACCGGATGCATTTAAAGAGAACGAGTATCTGTTTGCTTTTGGCAATCGCCTTTTTGAATACTGCTTCTCTGAAAAAACATTCCCACATTATCAAAGAATTCTAACGACCGAAAAATATTATCCGGTTGCTCGCTTTTTGAACGCTATTATTTGGTACCAATTGGTAGGCGACGGCTGGAAGCACTGGCACGCAGACGCACTGCGCTCACTAAAAGAAAAAGCCGCACAGGGCAATGAGATTGTTTATCTTGCTGGCGGAACAGACGTGTACCACCTACTGCGAAACGGCATCTATGACATCACCGTCATCGATCCATTCCTGCCAACGCAAGCACGCTATTACTCAGAAGGCTGGGATTACCTGACATCAGAACAAGCGCTAGGCGATGAAATTCGCTTTGGTCCTGCATGCAACAGCATTAAAATGAAGTGTGTTGAGTTTCAAGCCACCGACCCATTTTATTCAAAACTCTCAAACGGCAATATTTTGACGCTCAAAAAATCGGTCGTCACGTGGCATGTTTTTGACCGTGATAACCATCAGATTGGCCACGTCATCTTCCACAGAAGACCAGTTGCTCAAGAGGATTTTGCTTACAATCCTACCAAAACATTTGTCATGTCATATGACGAACTAACGTTTATTGCAGTCCCAGACATGCTTAATGGTTGGAATATCGATCCTACCAAACTTGATGGCACCACCGAAATTTTTGTAAAACAAAACAGACGTCCTGTCGATAAAAATATGCTCTGCAACATTCGCATTGCTTCCATGCTCAACATGTCAGACCTGCGCTTTATCAACTTGGGTTCTGACCCAACATAAACATTGCGCTGTTTTGATAGAAAAAGTAGAGAAATTTAAGAGATAAGGAACCATTATGAATCTGAGAAATATCATTCGTACTCTTGCCCTTGCAAGCGTCGTTTTAATAAGCACCGGTACCCAAGCCGCAACAACCAAAAAGGCCGAAGAGGTATTTACCAAATGGCTTGAATGGCAACGCATTATGCCGGATAAAGATATCTCAACCATGGCTGAACACCTGAGCACTCCTGCCTTTTTGCCAGCATTCAGAAGCGCATACGAAAAAAATGCACCACTGCTTAATCCGTTAAACCCGTTTCTCAAAACACTTTCTGCTAACCATATCCATGAACACGGCTACTTTTTGCGCAGCCCCATCAATGAACCATTGGCCGCAAATCTAGCCGAAGTTTATAAGTTACTCCAAACCGATATCGAAAGCTTTTTGCACTTCGTCAAACAGGCAAACCTTCTGAATGACGAGTGCGTAAAGGCAGAAGAGGCCGGCGAAACATCACACAACACAATCGAAAAGTATAACGCCCTCTTTAACATGCTTTTTGCTAACAGCAATGAAGAACAGCAGCACCAGTATCTTTTTTCAGTCGCTAATCGTTTTTTTGAATACTGCTTTAGCCCAGAAAGCTTTGCAACTTTTGAAAGAACACTGTTAAACAAACAGTCATATCCGCTTGCACGCATGCTGTACGCCGTGGCCTGGTACAACCTGGCAGGCAATGGCTGGAAGCACTGGCACGAGGATAGCTTGAAAAACTTGCAAGAACGCGCACAGCAAGGCCACCGCTTTGTGTACATCGCTGGCGGATCGGATATCTATCAGCTCATCAAGGCCGGAATTTACAACATCACCAATATCGATCCACAGCTTCCGTCGCAGCCAAAATACTACACCAATGACTGGCAATTTATTTTGGCCGGAGCCCCAGGCGATAAGATTGTTTTTGCTTTTGATGATCGCAAGATTGTCATGG
>JAHFBR010000120.1 GCA_023249955.1 bacterium | reverse complement strand
ACCATGTTTGTTTTGTTCTGTCCAATAATGCTTGCAAACCGTTCTTGTGTGTAGGTACTTATTGACCAGGTAAAGTTGGCCTTTTTAAGAATCTTTTTTTCAATGGACTGCATTCTTTTTGTGCAACGATGTTGAGTAGGTGTCGCGCAAAACCAAGCTGCTTAACGCGTTCTGCGCGGTCTTCATTGTACGTGGTGCCAACCCACATCGTAAATTTTTTGTTCAACAGAACAAGCGGATGAGCCGCAATGCACGTGCCGCTGACCACAAAGAAGTAATCATAATCTGCCAAAAGTTCACGCCAGGCAGGAAGCGTAAATTTGTAATGACCGGGTTCCCAAAATGCCCACCGTGCGCCAATCTCAACGCAATTCATGCCAAAATACGAGAGCGGCTTTGTTGCAGAGGTAAACTTGAATGCTCTAACGCTGGTTGCAACCTCGGTTTCAAAGCCAAGGAAAAAGACCTTTGGCTCAAAGTAATTTTCACAAAATTGGTAGGCGACTTTGAGTGATGATAAAACGCCACCATAATTATATGAGTTGCGAATGGTCAGGATGGCGATTTTGGGTTTTTTTTTAATGATCATGATGATGCGCCTCTTATTGTTTTACGGCGACAAAAAATAGATCAGATGCCAAGGCCGATGTATTGATAATGCGCGTGCGTCGCAAAAGGCCGATGCTCGATTTTATGAGAAAACGAATTGATGGGGCAAAAAATTCGGAAAATACATGAGGCGAGATGCCGCCTTTAAGATCAACGGTTATAACATCAAAGCCGCCTTTTTCAAGGGCATCTTTGATGGTTGTCGGGATGTAGTAACGTTTGTGGGTCAGGTCTGAGCGGTGATAGAACGTTAAGTTGTAAGCAGGCAAAAATTTATCATCATCGTGTGGAACTGAACCGATCAGTACGCCATTCTTTTTGCAAAGCCGAAAAAGCTCTTTAATTAAATGGTCTTCATTTACAATGTGTTCGATAATATCAAAGGCCAAGATGGTGCTAAAGCTCTCGTCAGGCAGCGGAATGGGCTTTTCAAGGTCTGAACAGATAAACTCAATATTATTGAGGTTTGCCAAATCAAGCTGATCAATTGAAACAACTTTAAGATCAGGGTTGCCTTGCACAAGCCACTCGCTGTAATAGCAATAGCCTGCGCCAACATCAAGAATGTCCTGTCCAACCAAATTTTTTTTAATGTAGTTAAGCTTCACATCAGAGAGTCGATTACCAGCAGAATCTTTTCTCATCGCAAGCCTCTCAAGGGTTAAAGATACGGCAATTTTTAAAATAATTTTTTAGTTGCTTTGTCAACGCAAACGCTTTGACAATATCGTTACTTTTTTGGGTTATGTGCATACGTTTGTCAGGATGTTGCATATAAAAAGTAACGTTGTTTACAAGCTCATCTCTATTTTTAAAGCATACAACACTTTCACGTTCTGTAAAAAAAATGTTTGCTTGTTCGTTGGTATATTCTGTCAGCAAAAAGGCGTTACTTGCCGGTACTTCAAATGTTCGCATGTTGTGAGCCGTCATATTTTGTGTCCGTATAAAATTAAGCACAATTTTTGCTGCACGAAAAGCTTTTATCATTTCTTGATTGTAAAGTGCGTTACCGCGAACATGTTTTTTGACTGTTTGATTAGAGCACTTTTCTTTCCAAAGGTTGCCCCAGATGGCAAGATCAAGCTGCGGCAGTTGTTGAATAAGATACACAAGCCAGGTCTCTCGTTCAGGCTCCCACGTGCCGACAAAACAGACGTCGGATGCATACGGGACTAATGTTGCTGGTTGAAATTCAAGAGCAGGATCAAAAATTTTTTCATCGTAAGCAAACGGAAACGAGCATACATGATGGCATCCTGCTGATGTTAAAGCTGGCGCCAGCATGGTTGACCAGGATAAAAAGCAATCGAGCAGGGGCAGTGATTTTAAGACTTCGGTGTTGGAGTTGCCATTCCAAATGGTAAATGGATTATCGGGATAAAAGTTTATGATGCGGCATGATAACTGTTTTTTGAGTTGTGCGATGGTCGCTGCAAAGACGCTTTCAGCTTTGAGTAAAAAAATAGTATCGGGCTTAAATTTTTGTGCTGTTTTTATGAGCGAACGGTTCATCAGGTGCGTGGAGACGCTCTCAAAAAATTGTGGCAAGCGTTGCTTGCGATAATTAAATGTCTCTACGGTAAAGCCAACATCACGCAGGGCCCATTCAAACGATTGTGCATAGGTGTAGACCGATGGATCATCAGAAAGTGCGCCGACAAGCAAAATTTTCATGCTATGCCCCCTGTAAAATCCTTTGATACTCATCATAGATGGCACCACCATAACGCTCCCAGGTCCATGCCTGTATGTGCTGCTGGGCGTGCAGTCCCATGACTGCAGCTTCATCCTGGTTGTTATAGCACCAGGTCAGCCAGTGGGCGATGTTATCGCTTTTGCCAGCAGGTATCAAAAAACCATGTTGCTGGTGCACAATCAAATCTGGGCCTGCGCTATTGATAGAACAGATCACCGGCAGTCCGCTTGCCATGGCCTCTCCAATAACCATCCCAAAGCCTTCTTCGATTGATGGTAAAACAAAGACGGATGCTTGTTGATAATATTTTTGCAAGGTTGCTCGGTCTGTAGGGCCGACAAAAGTAACGTTAGCGCTGATAGGCAGCTGCTTGATGATCTGCATAAAATCTTGTTGCAGTGCTCCGACAATAATCAGTTCTGTTTGGTTGGGTGGCAATCCAGCCTTGTGCCAAGCCTCCAGCAGATACTGTACTCCTTTGCGCAGCGCCACCAAGCCAACAAAAAGAACGCGAAACTTTTTTTTGCGCTCAGCGATGATAGCATTCATGGGTTGTTGCGGAATAAAATATGCAACGTCCGATCCACACGGCACCATGCGTATTTTTTGTGTTGGCAATCCCTGGGCAATAAAACTTTTTTGCGCGAAGCTGGAAAGTGTCATGATGTAATCTGCCTGCTGGTATTCGGCAAGCATTTTTTCTTTGGTAGGCGCATAAATGGGCCTGAATGATATTCCCCAGCGATCGTACTCTTGTTGCAGGAGTGCTTCTTGGTGGACGATGTGGCATGAGCCTGATTCAAGCACCACCAGAGCTCCGCGTTTTTTTGCTATGGGGATGCATGAGTTTACGTAGTGTGCCCATCCAACAAAAAGATCAAATGGTTCAAGGCGATTGAGCTTTTGCGCAACCAGGCGATCAAAAATATTATCTTTAATATTGTTGAAATAGGTTTTATTCACAAAGCGCGCCAGCTGGCATCGTACAAACAGATCATTCATAATTTTGCACGAGGTGATGGTTTGAACCATAGCGGGTGGCACAAACGCAGTGTCTTTTTTTTCATAATCAAAGGTAAAAAGCTTGCGCAGGCTATCACGCGTTGCAAGTTGCTGGGCAAGCCGGTGTGCATGAAAGCGCCCTCCGGCAGAGATCACAACATTCATAACTGCTGCTGACTAAAATAATCTATTGTTTTACACAGGCCATCAGTGAG
>JAHFBR010000119.1 GCA_023249955.1 bacterium | reverse complement strand
ACGCTCGCACAACCAAACATGCTCGTTGCCCATTGAGCTAACTTTTTTGGCCACCTCACCCATGCTTTCTGCCGGAAAAAACTGCCCCTTTTTGACATGCACCGGCTTGCCGGTTTTGCCCGCTGCAACCAGCAGATCGGTCTGACGGCACAGCATGGCAGGAATTTGTATCACATCAACAACTTCGGCCACTTTAGCAACATCAGCACTTTCATGCACATCGGTTATGATCGGCAGATCGAAGGTCGCTTTGACCTTTGTCAGCATACGCAAGCCTTCATCCATACCACGACCACGAAAACTGTCGATTGAGATGCGATTGGCCTTATCGAACGAACCTTTAAAAATAAACTTGAAGCCAATCTTTTCAGAAAGATTTTTTAAGAACTCAGCGGCCTTGAGCGTCGCCGTTTCATCTTCAAGAACGCATGGCCCAATGATAAAAAACAGCGGCTTGTTGTTGTCATTGATATCGTACAGCCAGGCTGTTGACGATGCAGCGATCATTGCTTTTCCTCAGCCGGTTTTTCGCCACCATCAGACGATTTTGCAATTTCATCCAGAATGCCGTTCACAAAGCGATAGGCATCTTTTTCAGCAAACGTCTTTGCCAGCTCAACTGCTTCGTTAATGATAATTGACGGAATAGCATCAGGCAGTTGCAGCTCCCACAAAGCGATGTGCAAAATTAACCGCGTGCAACATCCCAAGCGCTCCAAGCGCCAATTCTTTAAAAATGGCGTTAGTCGCTCGTCAAGTTCATCACGCTTTGCCAAAATGCCTTCAGCCAGTGCAATTGCAAAAGATTCACGGGGAATTTCGATATCAAAACCCTTTTCAAATGTTTTGATAGCATCATCGAGTGCAATTGAATACTCAGCGCGATCAAGAGCGTACAGCAGATACAGTGCCAGCTGGCGCTCATCACGGCGAGAGTTCAATCTAAACTCGGGCTCTTTCTCCTCTCCATCCTCCTGCTTTTTCAAAAGTTCAAGCTCAAGCTCCTGATCAACCGGGGTCAAATCAAGGTCTTGAAGGTTTTTTTCGTCCTTCATAGTCCCAATCAAAAGATCACTAGTTAACTTTTTCGATGTATTTGTCGTCACGTGTATCTATTTTGACTTTGTGACCCTCTGCAATGAACAAGGGAACTTGCACCACAAGGCCGGTCTCGAGCGTTGCTGGCTTGCTGCCACCTTGTGCAGTGTCACCTTTAACACCAGGAATGGTCTCTTTGACTTCAAGAATTAAGAATGTTGGTGGCTCGACGGCGATAGGATTGCCTTGAAATTTGAGCACGTTGTAAACGATGCCGTCTTTGAGATATTTTTTTGCGGATTCAACTTGATCTGCGTTAAACGCATACTGCTCGTAACTATCTTGGTCCATAAAATGATAATGCTCATCCGAATAGAGAAATTGCATCTGGTTGTATTCAAGATCCGGCTCATCAAATTTTTCAGCAGACCTGAAGGTCTCTTCAAGAATACGACCGGTCAGCAAATTTTTAAGCCTGGTGCGCAAATAGGTGCCGCCCTTGCCAGGTTTCACAAGCTGATAATCGACAACCACCCAAGGCTCATTGTTCCACAGGATCTTGGTAGAACCTTTTCTAAAATCAGACGTTGAGATCACGCGTACTCCTTGTCAAAAACCATTATCATTAAAATGCTGCTCTGCAGCGGTATTTCTTGGTCAATTACTATACCATAAAGATGGGATAAAGAAAAATCGGGGGTTCAGCTCCCCCTCAAAAGCCCAATCGCCCTTTCAATCAGGCCCTGAACACCCCCCTCTTCCTGGGGGGAAAAATTGGTCAAAACATAGTCTGGAACCTGGGTTTTATCATCAGGCCGCCCAATCCCAAACTTCAGGCGCCAAAAGTCGCCCCCGATGGCCCCCATGATGGATTTAAGGCCGTTGTGCCCCTTGTGGCTCCCGCCCATCTTGATCAGAACCTGCCCAAAGGGCTTTTCCAGCTCATCGTGCACCACCACAATCTGTTCAGGCTTGATCCCCTTTTTTTGCAACCAGGGCATCACCTTGCCGGAGCTATTCATAAAAGTGGTCGGCTTGATCAAAAAAACCTCATGATCGTTCATGCGTACCGCGGCGTACTCCATCAACTCAGAACTCTGCCAGCTGGCATTGAGTTGTTGGGCAAGCTCATCAAGCACGCGAAACCCAATCGAGTGGCGATGCTTGTAATATTTTTGCCCCGGATTGCCCAGCCCGATAATAGCCTTGATGGCGTTAGAGCTATATTCAGCGTTCATCATCTGTTTTTCCATTGTTAAACCGCGACAAAAAAGGGTTGAGTGAAATTTTTTGTATCATCGAGGCAGGACGTTCAACCAGTGTATTAAAAACTGAATCGGTAACAAAGATTTTTTCAAAGCAACCTTGAATGCGCTGGAGTTGCTGATCATTAGAAAAAACAGCGTGTGTAAAAAAGCCGTAGATACGCAGCGCCCCCTCATCTTTGAGCATGGCACAAGCGCTCGCTGCCGTGTTACCAGTATCGATAATATCATCAACTAAAAAAACTGTTTTCCCACGCACATCACCAATCAGTTCGTAGGCAACCGCCTTGTCCGGCGCCACACGATTTTTTTTGGCGTAGACACACGGAACCGCAAGCAGTGCTGCAAGCGCTTGGGCGCGCGCTCGGCCGCCCTGATCGGGGGACCCCACACACACGTTGCCGCCTGCATCTTTGATAATATTTTTTTGAATGAGATCGGTCCACAGCGCCGCCGTTGAAAAGTTGTGCAGAGGAATGGGAAACATTGGACAGATCATAGCATCGTGCATATCACAAACAACAATTTCTTGAACACCCAAAGCCTTCAGGCATCGCCCCAGCATAAAAACAGCACGCTCCTGCCGCGCGTAGGGCAGATAGGGCAACACCAGACGAATTGCCCGTGCACCACGCGTCCTGAGTGCATCAAGCATTTGCAACAACCCTAGAATCTGATCATTAACACTAAGTTTTTTTGCCTCTGGCATTGCACCAAAAACAAACTGAAAAACAACCAAAACAATATCATGATCAATGGGTTCTGGTGATGAAAAAGTAACCAGCATTTCAGCATCAGCAAACCGGTCGATAGAAAACACCAGCATCGACGCATCAAGTCGTTGCACAAGATGATGCACTAACGTTGACCTCTCCTGTCCAACAACAAGCACCGATGACATAGTTTCCTTTCTATGCCTTTAGCTAAAAAGCCTTTGCCACCACGATTTTGAAGCACCGGTAAACGTTTTGACATCGCCAATCGCCTTCAAAACTTCCGGTACTCGTTGCAATGAAACCGTCAAACGCTTCCACTGCGTAAACGGTATTGCTGGAATGCCCGCCACCACATCGCCATCTTTGAGATCATTCATGACGGCGCTCTTTGAAACAATCTTAACACCGTTGCCAATTTTTATGTGATCTTTGATGGCAACCTGGCCACCAATCTGACACCCTGTGCCAATTTCAACAGATCCGGCAATGCCTGTTTGCGCCAATATTGCACAAC
>JAHFBR010000118.1 GCA_023249955.1 bacterium | reverse complement strand
TCAAGTTGCTTCCATGCCTTTTGATATTGTGCGCGCAAAAGAAATTGTTGATGAAGGTAATAATCATATCAGTGCCTTGAGGCGCGCTCTGATTCAATATGCTCGTTTTAAATGGCCTGCATTTGAAAATGAACATGCTCTTGTGCTGGGTGGCCTTGGTGTCATTTCAGGTATTGTCGGACTTCGCACTACGTGCGCTGCGGCCTCTTCTATTGCATCTGGCATAGGAGTGGGGTTATCGACGGCTTTATCGACTGCATGGTCGGCAGGGTCGGGGGCCTTATCTTTTACTACGGTTGTAGCTCGTGTTGCGGTTCCAGCGCTTTTTGGTGTGCTTGGCTACGGAATAGCTTATACATTTACGACGCAATACTCCTTTGCCTTGGGGCAGGAGGTGATGTCTGCGCTTATTGACCAATGTTTCAAAGACCCACTGTTCAATAAGACGGTTACTCCCGATCAAATCGGCAATTTTGTAAAAACAAAGTGGCCACTAGGCGATCCTGCTCGCGATGGTGCACGTGCTACCTATAATGAAATACGCCTTCAACTTGAAAATGTCCAAAGTTATTACAGCCACGCATTCCGCTCTGGCGATGCAGCAATTCGTGAGCGTTCATTTGAATCAAAGAGGGTTGCGGACAAAATGTATAATCACATTATGGCAATTTTGGGTGCATTTTAATGCGCTAACCCTAAAAAATAATCGCTGATCAAAAAATATAGTAACCCGGGTTTGATGTCCGTTATGGCATGAGGCCCGGGTTATTTCTTTCTCTCAGTCTAAATCGCTTAATCTCACATTTCAATCGGGTTGAGGGGCTTTTAAAACAAAAAATGCCCTTTTTCTGTAAAAAATTAACAAAATCCATGCCACCACTCCCCCGACCCTAAGAATTAATTTTCAAATATGCTATTAATCAATGGTCTGCTTGTAAAATTTTATAAAAGTTGAAATTTATTTGCCGGTTTTAGTTAACTAAAGATGATGGGGGAGATCAATTGGACGGGGAGCCGTCTGCAACTTATACTGTCACCAGGGGGAACGGAGAGGAGAATGGGATGAGTGCGAGGATTTGTAGTATCATAACGAGTCTTTTGACTGCCATATTCATGGCTCCAGCAACGCTTGGAGCTGCTGAGGTTGAGTTTCAGCAGTCGGCCACGGTGCATCAGCCAATGCTTCATCGCGAGGCAGTGTGGCGCAAGGTTCAAGAAAAGGCCAACGACACGGTGGTGCAGCTTTTTGTTCAAAGCAGCATTTTTAACTGGTTGCAGCCCTTCAAGTCGCCCGGTCATAAAAAAACCTTTGGAACGGGCTTTTTTATTGATGCACAGGGGCATATCATTTCAAATTTCCACGTTGTCGATCAGGCGTGCGGCATAAAAATCCAAATCCCTTCGTTTGGTAAAGAGCAATTTGATGTTGAGGTGGTGGGTGTTTGCCCCAACCGCGATCTTGCTCTGCTCAAGCTGACCGATGAGGCGGCAACAAAAATACGAGCGCGTCTGGGCAGTATTCCGTTCTTAAAGCTCGGTGATTCTGATCAAGTGGTGCGTACCCAAGAAATTTTGGCCATGGGTTATCCGTTGAGCCAAGAAAAGCTTAAAAGTACGCAGGGTATTGTTAGTGGGCGTGAAAATGTTGGTGGTGAGTCGTACATTCAAATTACCGCGCCGCTCAATCGTGGCAATTCTGGCGGTCCGTCATTTAATCCGCAAGGTGCTGTGATTGGTATCAACACGGCACGCATGGCCTCGGCACAAAATATTGGGTACATCATCCCTATCAATGATGTAAAAAATGTTATCAATAATTTGTATCAAACCAAAGTGCTCAATTGGCCAACGCTTGGCTGTGAATTTAATTACGGTACCACGCATATGTTACAATTTTTAAAGAGCACAACACCCGGCGGCATGTATATTTCGCGCGTGCATTACCAGACGCTTTTGGAGCAAGCTGGTGTGCGCGAGGGTGATATGATACGTTCAATAAATGGTCATCATCTTGATTTGTACGGCGAAGTTAATGTTGAATGGAGTGAAGATAAAGTACCGGTTGTAGCACTGCTCAACCGTTTTGAACTTGGGCAGAATATTGAGATGGAAATTGTAAGGGATGGAGTCATGCGTACGGTACAATTTACTTTTGATAATGTGGGTCCTACCGCCGTTCGGCGCTATTATCTGCCCTACGAATCCATTGATTTTGAAATTCTTGGGGGCATGGTAGTGATGCCGCTTACTCTCAATCACCTGGAAAAAATTGATGAACCAAAGTCTCGTGCTGCCAAAAATTTGCTCAAATATGAAAAACGCGAAAAGCAGGACAAGCCACGGCTTTTTATTTCCTATATTTTTCCTACATCACAAGCGCAGGATGCCCGTAGTGTCGAACCTGGTGATATTATTACCGAGGTCAATGGGAAAACGGTTTTTACACTTGATGAGTTTCGTGCCTCTCTGGTAAAGAGTGTGACTGATCCAGCGCTTCAGGGCTTTGTAACGTTTAAGACCAAAGATAAAAAATTTATGGTTCTGTCGCTTGATCGCGCACTGCGCGATGAAGAACGTTTATCAAAGAGTTATGTGTATAAAAAAACAAAATTAACCAAGCAGCTCATGGCGCAATCATGAGCGAGGAGTGTTAATGTCAAAAAAAGTACCGGTCATCGAGCAAGCACTCAAAAATGCTGTTGCTACGCATGACTTAAAAAAACATATCAAATTTGTGTTGGATGAACTTGCTGATCTTACGTCTGCGCATGGCGTTTTTGTGTGGCGTGAGTGCAATAATGAACTGTTTTATAAAACCACGGTGCCCTTTCCACAAAACATCATGGGTTACTTGGTCGACCTGATGGCCCAGGGCGAGGAAACAAGTAAAAAAATTAAGATTAAAAAGCATGCGTTGGATGCAGAGGTTTTGCAGCTGACCATGGGTGGTGCTGCGGTGGGTAGTATTACGTTTTGTGTTGAATCAAAAAAAACGATGAAGCATGAAGACTTGAAGCCACTGTTAAATCACCTAACACTGATCTTGGCCTTTAGTGAGTTTATTCTGAAATACAAACAGACGCAGTACGAGGCAATCAATGCCATGCAGGCCATTATGGAATTTCTTGATGCGCAGACGCAAGAGCACCAGCACAATGTTGCCAACTATGCTTTGGTTATTGCTGAAGAGATGGA
Organism: bacterium; assembly: GCA_023249955.1. Lineage (GTDB taxonomy): Bacteria > Babelota > Babeliae > Babelales > RVW-14 > JAHFBR01. The sequence continues at coordinate 348 of JAHFBR010000118.1, read as the reverse complement.
TGTTGAGGAGGAAGAGACCAACGCCATTTATTACGCAGCGTTGTTTCACGATGTTGGCAAGATTGGGCAATCAGACGGCAAGCACCTGAAGCAGCATCCAGAAAGAAGCGTAAAGATTGTTGGCCAGTTTGCCGAGTTTGAGCCGCTGGTTCCTATTATTTTGCATCACCACGAATGCTTTGGTGGCGGTGGTTATCCTGGCAATTTAAAGGGTGAAGCAATCCCACTGGGTGCGCGCATTGTTGCGGTGGCCGATGCATACGACTTGCTGAGCAAAGAGCACGGCGCCAAAAAAGCACTGGAAGCCATTCGCAAAAATGATAAAAAGCAGTTTGACCCTGAGGTGGT
>JAHFBR010000117.1 GCA_023249955.1 bacterium | reverse complement strand
ATCAGTCCCGGCAAATCGTGGGAAGGTTTTGTGGGCAGCTTGATTGGTGTTTTTATCATGCACACGTTTGTGCTGCAACGCATCAAACACTTTGCTCCACTGACCATCACAACCAATATCTTTGCCATGGCCCTTTTTTCATGGGCTATGACCAGCATCGCCTTCTTGGGTGGCTTTTTGTTGTCGTATCTTAAGCGCAAAAAAAATCTTAAGGATGCCGGCGATGTTTTACCAGGACACGGGGGATTTTTAGATCGCTTTGACGGCGTTTTGTTTGTCGCCTTAATCACTCTTATTTTGATTTTTATTCTATAACTTCTTTACTTTCTGACCATTTCGGGCGCATGGTGGATTTAGGACAGCCAAACATCCAGAGCTCGCGCACAGCGTTTCATTTTCTTTACCCGGGGAGGGTCGGCTATGAAGCTGTCAATCGTGATGCTACTCAGCGTCGGTTTTTGTGTTGGGTCTATAACATTTCTGAAAGGCATGGAGGCCGCAGATGATGACGATCTTGAGGGCAGTGACGAAATCGCCATCACCCAAACTCCACCTGCTGAAACCAATGCCCACCTGATCCCAGGCCCCAAACTCAGACGTATCAAAGCCCCAACCGACCTTGCAGAACGCGTCGCAAAACTTGCAGCTCAAACGCCAACGCTTGTAGACGATTATTGGGAGGTGGAAGCAAACCGCACCTTTTGCAGAGAGGTTGTTATGAATGCATGCAATCGATTTGCCACCATCTATCGGGTCGCATTCGATCCCGATAACGGGCCTTTTCGTCTGCAACAGGAATTTCTCCAGGTCTGCTTTAGTCTTATTGAAACAATGAACGCTATCATTGGCTACGAATTTTTACATCAATCACTTGGTTGCGAACTATTTCAAGAAGAGGATCTTGCTTGGCGTGTTGACACCAGTGAAGCAATCACGCGAGAGCGGTTAAGACATGAGCAGGCAAGAGTGCTGGGAGACATTGTCTTTGAAACATGCGTCATACTCAAAGCCCTGCAAAGCCAGCTCATTTTAATGCTCAACCAGAGCAATGATCAAAAACAAAAGCAAATCCTGGCAACGGCACACGTCACCAGCGGCTTCATTATCTCCGCACTCAAACAAGTCTGCCCTGATCTCAAGATCAAAGAGCGGCTTGCAAGTTTCTTGATTATGCAGTCACCAGACGCTTACGTCAGAACACCGTCCATCGTTAATCCAGAGCACTGGTGCTTGGTAGCCAACCCAGATCGCTTTACAGCAGATCGAGACGACGCCTGATGCGAGAAAACGAGAATGCTGCCAACAAACAGCAGTAGCCCAATAAAACAGCTTCGCACAGCAAAAAGTTTATGTACTCGGCCTGGCCAAATACCGATACCCGAATACCTTCAATAATAAACGTCAGCGGGTTACCCAGGGTCAGGTACACTGCTCGTGGATACACTTTTTGGGCCATGTTAAATGAAAACCAATAACAGCCCAGCAGCAACATAGGTGTATAGATGCGACGCCACACCGCAGCAATCGAGCGAGTAGATTCAAATGATGCTGCAAGCGCAAGAGCAAAGAAGCCAAAAAAGAACGACGTGGTGGTCATGATAACCATAAACTTCCACAACGAAAAATCTACAAAACTCAGCTTGGGGCCCAACAACAGCTTGCCAACCAGCAACAGCGGCGCAGACAGCGCAAACGAGTGCAAGGCAAACGTTGTTACGCGCTGCATCAAAACAACTTTGTATGACGAGACGGGGGTGATAAGCTGCGATTCGATAAAACGCATGCCCTCAAAGTCGTTAATCAGATTGGTGGCCAACCCCACGGCCAGATAAAAAAATGATGTCCCCAGCGCTCCGACAATCAAAAAGCTGCCATACGTTTCAATCATGCCAAATGCTGGCAACACGTGGCCAAAAGTTATCGCCAATGACGTCGGCCAGGTCACAACGTTGATCAGGTCGCCCAAAAAATCTTTTTTTAAAACGGTGGCATCACGCATCATAAGATGCTTAAAAATACGAATGTTTTTTAACATGACTCTTTCTTCCATTCCCCCCTCCTTTTTGTGCTTTGCCCAAACAAGCGCACAAACTACTTCATTATTGTACGGCCAAAGGGATTCTCAAGGCAACACTTCAGGTTTTTTGTCTGGGTGCTATACTCTGCTTATTCGTTTTCGAAACGCTCTATGATATCACAAAAAAAGTGTTTTTGTCTGGACCAATTATGACTGTTGTTATCCTTCGTCTCCTGCTCGTACTCACCTGCAGCTTTTCGCAAATACTTTTGTGCGCTTCAAAGCCTTTTTTGATTATCCTTGATCCGGCTGGACACGCCAAAAGCACTGGTCGCGTGCTGCATCAATCATATGAACGGGCTGAAAGTCTGCACTGCGCGCAAGCCCTCAAGCAAGCACTTGAAAACCATGAAAACCTACGCGTCATCATCACCCGCACCCCAGGGGACGCGGTGGGGTCGCTACAGGCTGCGTCGTTTGCCAATCGGCTGAGTGCCGATCTTTTTATTCGCATTCAGCTGTGCAAAGAGGGTGCAGATAAACCACAACTAACGGTCTACCACCTTGCCTATGACCCTGTTGTTGATTTTGCCAAACGCGTAGCGCAACCCCTTACGTTTACGCCGCTTCATCAGGCTCATTATGGCGCTCTTCACACATCGGTAGCCTACGGCAACGATTTGCTCAAAAAACTCCGTGGGCACAGCTCCTTTGATGTTGCTGGGCTCTATGGCCTCCCGCTCAAATCATTGGTAGGCATTACCGCCCCTGCGCTGTTGCTCGAAATCTCCGTACCCACGCGTGATGACCAATGGCACGTTTTGATCGAAGCCCTAGCGCAGGGTATTCGTGAAATTGTATCCACTCATGGTTAAGAAGTTTTTTTGATTAGGGAAGTAATTATGATTCGTCGCTTTAAGCCGTTTATCATAACTGGATGTTGCGTTGCGTTTTGTCTCTGGTGGCTGGGGGTTCATAATCAGTCGGTTGATGAAACCATTTATACTCCGCAAGATTATGCGCAAGACATCAGCAAGATTTACACCGACCTTGGCCGCAGCGCTGAAGAACGCAAAGACTTTCAAGCTGCTATCCGTTCATACACCACCGCACTTCATCACCGCCCCGACCTCTTGGAAATTTATGATCGTCTCGGCATCTGTTATGAGCAACACGGCGATAAAAATGCCGCACTCAAAACGTATCTCAAAGCGATGAGTGTCAATCCTAATTTTATTGAAACGCGTGTCTCCAACGGCGTTACGGTCAATTTATTTGCGCCAGACCGCGAAAAACTTAGCAACAAGGTGCAATGGATTGGGCAGCCTTTGCTAAATAAAACGATCTATGTTTTTGCAGAAAAAGGCTTGGGGGACACCATTCAGTTCTGCCGCTTTTTGCCACTGCTTAAACAACAAGGCGCGCGGGTCCTGTTCAAGCCTCAAGGACCACTCACTCAGCTGCTACGCCTTGCAAACCTTGGCGTTGAGTTTGTGGATACCAACATTGATCCGGCAACGCTGGATTTTGATTTTTATGCCTCGTTGCTCAGCGTCCCACACCACGTGAATGTTTCGTACAAGAACATTGCGGCAC
>JAHFBR010000014.1 GCA_023249955.1 bacterium | reverse complement strand
TTATTCGGGCCCATGCAGAGAGAATAAACCCAAGCTGCATGGCCGCCAATTGTTTTGTTCAGTGTTTGGCTTAGTTGAAGCAACCAGGCGGTAATACCTAAATCAGGTGCCAATTTTTTGCTGATATTTTTTTCTAAATCGGGATTATGTCGTGATTCTATGAGGTCAAAAATGGCTTGAGTATCACCGTCAGCGTCATGCCGTGTTTTGAATCTTTCTGCGAGGAGGCTCATTGCAGAATCAAGCAAAGGTTGAATATCAAGATAATTTGCCGTAGCAATGATTTCAACAAGCATCGCGTCATCAATATTATTCTGCTCAAGATATGTTTTAAGCTCAGGCGCAACAGCAGTATGTTGTGCCGGATGCCTGCTGATGATTTCAAGGCATGGCAAAAGGTGGCGCAATACAGCAGTAGTTGCGTTTGGCAAAGGAATTGCTTTATCTGTACCAGCATCTTCAATAAGATTACGGATTGTTTCTGCTTGTTGTGCAACAGCTATCGCAACGTCAAAGCACTGACCATCACTGGAAACAATTCTGACATGATTGTCAGGGATGTCGCTCGCTGGATCTTGCACTTCTTGCCAATAAACATGAACCACTTCTTCGCCGGTATCCATTGGCACCGGTTGTTGCTCCATGGGCAGTGCGCTGCCAAAACTAAGAGCAGCGAGTAGAAAAAATAACATCTTGAGCTTCATAATAATAACCTCCAAAAAACCTAACAACATAGAAATATTTTATATTTGAATATTAATTATAATCGAGGCGGCAAAAAAGGCAACCCCCCCCCTGAAAAATGCGTAAAAATCACGCAAAATTGATGGTTTTTGGGGTGGGGCTTGGTTCTGTCTGTAATTTTTGGGGGTTTTTGGACTATTCAGCCCAGAGGGGGTGGTTGGGCCTCAGGCTCATCAGGAACTCATCGCAAGGGATACAAAGAACATTTTTTTGCACAAACCGCTCTTTGCCGCGATAAAGCATGATGCCTTTTGCCATTGGATAATCGGCCAGAAACTCTTCCAGGGGCTTGATATCGTTAGAATTCACTTTTTTGGCATTTTTTACCTCGATTGCCCAGAACCCGCGTGGGCCATACACAACAAAATCAACCTCCAAGCCGGACCGCGTTCGCCAAAATGCCAGATCATGGTTGTCAGTTCCATAATCATTCCATGCTTTGAGGTGTTGCAGAACGAGTCCTTCAAGGGCACCACCCTCAATCTCTTCAGATCTATCCAAAATTCCGTGTGGCCGTAAAGCTCGGAATACTCCAGTATCGAATAGATAAAATTTGGGATGAGAGCTTAGTTCGCGCTTTGCCCGTTTGGTAAAGATGGGAATCTTATAACCCAACAACAGCTCTTCTAAGATTTCGATGTAATTTTCAACCGTCTTTCTTTTGACCTCGCATTCCCTGGCAATATTGGTGACATTGAGCGGTGAGGCGTGAGAAAAGCTGATAGTTTCCAGGAAACGCGAAAAACTCTCTAAATTTCTCACAAGTCCTTCGGCTTGAATCTCCTCTTTCAGGTAGAGGCCAATGTACGCTTGAAGGGCTGCGGCAGGATCCTTTGCTCCCAAGAGCACTGGTAGCATACCAATTTGCAGAGCTTGTTCTAAAGAAAATGCTGTGCCCAGTTCTGCTGCCATAAAAGGATAGAGGTGTCGTTGCAGTGCCCGCCCGGCAAGCAGATCTGCCCCAGCTTGCTTGAGCTTGCGGGAGCTTGAACCGGTCATGATGTATTGCACCTTTTTGTCTGCTTCAAGCAATGCGTGTACAACGCTCAAAAGTGAAGGTATTTTTTGTACCTCATCAATGACCACAATTTTTTTATCAGGGTTACCGCCGACCACGTCAAACAGACGCTCGGGCCGGGCGCTAAAGCTTCTCAGGGTCTCAGGATTGAGCAAATCGATCCAGAGGGCATCTTCATAACATGCCCTGACAAGGGTTGATTTGCCGGTTCCGCGGGGGCCGAAGAGGAAAAAGCTTTGTCTCTGCTCGCTAAAAAAACGCTTGATAAAATTCATGGTATTCCTTCCAAAAACGCAATATGGCATCGCAAATGCCAATTTGAGACTCAATATGGCATCGGCGATGCCAATTTGCAAGAAATGATGCAAAAGGGGCCCATCTTGACGATTTTACTACCGGGGAATAATCTTTATCACAACCAGAGTTTGTCAGGAGAAAAATCAATGGACATTATGCCAGTGCTTAAGGATGCTCAGCAAAAAGTAACACCGGGTATCTATCAACATTTCCGAACGAAGCAGTATTACAAAGTTATTGGTACTGCATGGCATAGCGAAACAGTTGAGCCCATGGTCATTTACCAAGCGCTGTACGATGCTGGTGAAAAATTTGGCAAAGATGCTCTTTGGGTGCGTCCACAAGTAATGTTTATGGAAGAAGTAGAAGCGAATGGGGTTATGGTTCCGCGCTTTAGATTGATTGAGGCAAGTTAATAGAGTCACTTAATTGCAACTGCATTAAAACTTCCCGATCTCTTCCAAATCATTAAAATGAAACGTCTGGTCTTTTACCACGTAATAATTTTCATGCCCTTTGCCCAGCAGCGCGATGATTGAATCAGGCTTGGCAATTTTTGCGGCATGGGCAATGGCGTCGTGACGATTAAGCATGACGGTGACTTTGTGCTTTTGTTCAGCAGGAATGCCGGCAAGAATATCGTTGGCAATATCCTGTGGTTCTTCGAAGCGTGGATTATCGTCAGTGACAATGACCACATCACCAAGCTCGGCAGCGATTTTGCCCATGGCGGGGCGGCGAGTTTTGTCTTTATTGCCACCACAGCCAAAAACGACAATTAAATGTTGGGTGAAGGGGCGGAGTGTTTGCAGAACCTCTTGCATGGCAAACGGCATGTGCGCGTAATCAATAAATGCCAGTGCGCCATTTTTTAAAACATGACGTTGCAAGCGGCCGGGAGTGCCTTTGAATGATGCAACGGCACGAGCAATGGTAGAGTAATTGATGCCCAGGTAGGCGCAGATGATGCTTGCCATGGCGATGTTGTAGCAGTTAAAGGTTCCAAACAGCTGCGGACATTCCAGCGTTAATCCAGGACGCATGTGAAGTAACATCTCGATGCCATCACATGTGGCGCGTTCAATGTCCATCGTGATGTGGCGTTCGTTTTCAAACGGCTCGGTGCCGAAGGTGTAAATGTGTGGGAGGGGATGCCCTTCGAGACGCTTCGCCTCAAAGGCTCGCTCCTCAGGGTGAGCGGAGTTTGATTCCCGCTCATGGTGAGGAGGGCCGCAGGCCCGTCTCGAACCATTTGAGCGCTCGTCCTGAGCCTGTCGGAGGAATCGAGCGCCAGAGGCATACTCAAACGCCTTCCCACCCCATTCATTATCAGTATTAATCACAAGAGCGCCCTGAGGCTTGATCATGCTCAAAAGTTGCATCTTGGTTGCAAAATAGTTCTCCATCGTCTCATGAAAATCCAGGTGATCGGTTTTGAGGTTGTTAAAACCCACCGCATCAAACTGGATGCCATAAATGCGATCAAGTGCCAGTGCGTGTGATGAAACTTCAAGTGCCACGTACTGGACGCCACGTTTAACGCATTCAGCAAAAAACATCTGAATATAATCACTTTGCTGCGTCGCACGTAGGCTATCTTCATGCTGGTCGCCAATTTTGTTCATGACCGAACTCATGAGTGCTGTTTTGTAATCGGCAGTGCGCAAGATGTGTTCAACTAAAAAAGTCGTAGAAGTTTTCCCCTTGGTTCCAGTCACGCCAATGATTTTAAGCTTCTGTGCCGGGTTGCCCAGCGCTTGTGCTGCGCGTTGAGCAAGGTCCTTGCGTGCATCAGGAACACGAACGTAGGTTGCGTTGTGCTGCTTGCACAGAGCTTCCAGTTTGCCATGATGGCAATCATCCTGCACTACAATCGTGGTGGCACCTTGAGCTAGCGCCTGTGAAATGTATGCAGTGCCATCGTTGGCAAATCCTTTGATAGCAACAAACGTAGAACCCGGGCCGACATGATCGGTGTGACAGGTGACCGGAAAAATTTTGGGCAGCAACATGATCTACACTCTTCCAACAGTAACAAATGTCCACTGCTCTGGATCGCAATATGTTTGCGCAACAGCGTTAATAAACTCAGACGTCAAAGTCTGTACTCTGTCGCAGCGTTCGTGGTGATATGAAAAAGGCTTTTGGTTGCCAATCAAAAATTCGTAAGCACCTTCAAGTTGGTGATTGGTGTTGAATGATTTTGCAAATCCGGCGGTATAATTTTGTTTGGCGATCGTGATAAATTCTGCAGGAAGCCCGTGGTTTGCGACGTTTTTTAAAACATCGATGATTGCGGTTTTTGCCTGCTCAAGGTGATGGGGTGATAGCTGTGTTGACAGTGAGGCGCAACCGGTGTGAGTGAATGAGCCGGGGACCAGGCTAACGTTGCAACCGTAAAAAATGCCGGTCTGTTCGCGAATTTCAAAAATTTTACGTTGTACATAATCTTGAATCACTGTTAGTGCAAGCGCCACATCAGAGTCTTTTGTGGTGGTGAGTCTGCCGCCGACCAAGATTACTTGTTCTTTAGGCATAGCAATAGACTCTTCTTTGGGCTGGGGATTGGCGATGTCAGGAAATGCAAGATCAGCATGTGTTTCAACCGGGGTATAGTTTTCTTTGTGCCATGCTCCAAAATGTTTTTCAAGCAGGGCGACGGTTTCTGGTGCATCGACGTTGCCAACAACGGTTATGAACATATTTTTTGGAGCGACGTACTGATCGTAAAAATCAATAATATTTTGTCGCGTATAGCCCTCAAGCTCTTCTATCAGCTCATCGTCTGAATAAACCCATGGGCAATCTTGATACAGATAGTTAGTGTATGTTCTGTGTGCGATATAATCTGGGTTGTCTTGTTGTCTGATAAGATTGTGTGTGGCGTTGGTTATTTGTTGCTTTAGCGCGGCATCGGGGAATGTTGGATGCAGCAAGATATGAGCAAGACGTTGGGTTACGGCATCAAGATCACTGGCGAGACAAGATGCTGAGGTGCTATCGTAGACAGTTGCACCAAGTTTGAGAAAAAATTGATCATGCTCGCGCTTGGTAAATGGTTGTGGATGATCTGGCATTCCTGCGCTTTCTTCATAGGCAAGCTCTGAGGTTAACCCAGGAATGGCGCTTTGGCGTTGGATTTTGTGATGGAGATTGAGCTGAGCCAAGTGCTTCATATTGCATGATATTGCAACCATGGGAGTGTGTGTACGCCGCTTGATGTAGACATCCAAGCCGTTGCTCAGCGTAGTAACAACATCAGGTTTTTCAAACTTAAAATCAAGCGCCTGAGGCCCGGGGAGCTTGTCCAGCAGCTTGCATCCTTCAACAGCTGACTGACGCTCTTTTTGTTTTAAGAGCTCTTTTTCATGGTGGTCAATTTTTTCTTGTCTGCGCATCCAAGCAGCTTTTTCACTGTCTTTGAGTGGTAGCCAGTCGACGGTGTTGACCTGGTTGAGCTGGAGATATTTTGTGCAATATTTTTTAATGTCACTGGTGTTCAGGGCGTGCAGTTTTTTGATGGCGTCAAAGTCTTCATATTCGTTGTGCAGCAGGCAGTAATTTGCCAGGATGCTGGATAGTGCCGATGGAGATTCAAGGCTTTTAAGAAAACTATTTTGTGCACCGGTTTTAAAATTTTGCAACTCTGTTTCCGTTGGGCCGTAATGCATCACATCAAGCAGCTCGTGTTCTATTGCTGCACGGATGTGATGTGCTGCAGAGCCCGTAAACTGCGTCATGCAATGTTCCGCGCTCTTTGCAGTGTAGGCAAAGCCTACGATGCAAGCATCAAAAAACGGTACAACCACAGGTCTGAGAAAGGTGGCAAGATCGTAGACATCAATTATTTTTTTGAATCGCTCGTGTAATACTTCAGTTACGCACCACGCATGCATAGCCTTTTCAGAACGTTCGCCCGGCACAACCCAGTATACAAAGGTTCCAGGATCTGGTGTTTGTGTATGAATGGTAATGTGAGACTGTTCAAAGTCTGTGGACAGAAAGGCTTTGGGATTAAATGCGCGTCGTGGGGTTGTGTTCTGTGTGGCAGGGATGTTGCCGAACAGTTGGTCGATGGTTGCAAAAAGCTCATCTTTGTCGATATTGCCCACCACGGTGATGACCGTTTTTTCTGGTGTGTAGTGATGCTTATAAAACTTTTTCAGATCTTGAGCAGAGGCATTCAGCAGATCTTCGCGCGTTCCAATGAGTGGATGTTGATAGGGATGTGTTGCGGGGAGCTGTGCAAGCGCATGCGTGAGCGCCTTGCGTATGACATTCATGCGATCTTGATTCAGTTCGTTGATGACCGCTTTCACTTCTGATGCAAACTGATCTTCGTCAAAGCGAGCATTGCACATGCTATCGGCCAAAATGCCCAAGAAAATATGCCAGTTTTTATTATCAGTCTGAAAATAATACGAGGTTTGGTCCATTGAAGTGTGAGCGTTGGTGTACGCATCATTAAACTTTTCTGCAATGTGGCGAATATCCTGTTCTGAAATTGAATCGGTGCCCTTAAAAATCATGTGCTCAATCATGTGTGCAAAGCCGAACTGGCCGGTGTTTTCATCACGGGAGCCAACGTCAACAATGACGCGCATATCAACGACCGGGGTGATGGGCAAGTGGTAAAAAAGCACGGTAATGCCGTTGGGCAAAACTTTTTTATTGATGTTCTTTTTTGCCTGTTCAAGCCAGTTTTCCAGGTAAGCGGCCTGTGAAGAGGCTTCTTGAGCGTGGGCCTGGGATGCCAGCACAAGGCTTGCGAGTAGAAGTAAAAATCTGAATTTTTTTAAAAACCGTATCATACGAGATCCCCTTGTATAACGGTAGTAATGCTGTTTATATGCATGATTGTAACAGATTGCGCATTTCAAACAATGGCGTGGTGCGATTTTTTTGATTTTGGGCGTCGTGATGTTTGATTATTATGTTAATTCGCCAGAAGATGCCGTTGTATCGCTATAAATTTTTCTGTATCAAGATGATACAATTTGCTCTGCGCGCTCATAGATGCGGGTTAACAATTTTTTGAAATGGAGTTACTCACAAGTTTGTTGGTAACTTTTGTTGAATTGTTCTGATGTCTGTAACAGGTCGATGTTTCAGTGGTGTGTGCTGCGTGTGCCGTCATGACAATCTGAAGAAAAAAGTTCGTTGCTGCTTATGGACGGTCGTTGGGGATCTAAAAGAGTGGTTACGATACCTTTGTTAGTTGCCGGTCATGCTGGCGGCGAATAAAAACCTGTCTATTGAGATTTTTTGGGTGGCTCAAAAATCAAAATTTGATAACGCTCGGCCGTTTACTATTTTTGGCTGAACGGCTAGAATGTACAACATGCTTTTGCAGCATGCTGTAAAGTTCGTGTAGTATTCATGATCAATCAAATGTGCGGAACGTATGGATATGGCAGACAAAGACAACAAAAATCTAACACAAGACCAAGAAACAACCCTGCATGATGCGCCAAAGACTGCTGAAGAGCGCGAACAGATGATGCAGAAGTTCATGCAAGAAAATCTCAAAAAAATTATGGTAACCGATCTTGATGCTACTCAGCGGGCAAAGATCGAAGAAGCCGTTCAGGCACTCTCTGCGTTGCGCGATGAAATCTTAGAAAAGAGAAGTGGCGCGCTTGAAAAGAAGAATATCATCAGAGACAAAGTTGCCTTTTTGCAAGCCTCGGGCAAAGTGAACATCAACGATGATGAGTTTAAAAAGTCAGATAAAAGCGTTGATGAATTTGTTACGCTGCTCGATAAAATGATCTCAGAGGTTGAGCGTGATATTGCGTTTTTCAACTCACTACTTGATGACAAAAATCGTCCTGAACATATTTTGGCGTTCAATTTTGAATCTGATGATTTTGCCGATCACGTTGCCAATCGTGTATCAGGGGTGAAGAAATACGTCAAATCTGCCAAGCGTGATCTTGCCGTAAGTTACTCACGTTACTGCTTTGGATTTGACGCTCAAATTCGTCAGATCTCTTACGTTGAGTACGTTTTGAAGCATATGAAAAAAGACGACTCAGCCGAATAAATACCAAATTTGCGTCAGTTCAAGTATCGGTTATCCGTTCGTGGTGAGGGGCGAGGACGTTTGTCCGGGCGTCTCGAACCATACGAACAAATGATTCGCATATCAATTTCTTGTGCCCGTTCGAATGGATTCGAGACGGCTCCTGCAGAGCCTCCTCACCACGAACGGGTATTCAAAAGACTCATAAAGATAATATTTTTCAAAAATTAACCGCGCAAGAAACTTATGATGTCAGCCTGCTTAACCACGGTGGTTTCACCCTTCAGCATGTTTTTGACCGCAATCGTTCCTTGAGCTTGTTCATCAGGGCCAATAATGAGGGCGTATTTTGCGCCAGCTTTATTGGCTTTTTTCATGAGGTTAGAAATCGAAGCCTTTTCGCACAAGATGTCAGCAGCAAGCTGATGCGCCAGGAGTTGATCAACCAACATCAGCGCAAGCGGCAGCTGCTGTTCGCTGAACGGAATGACCACGTGCAGCGCAGGCTCTTGAGGGAGTGAAAGCTGTTGAACATGTTTTTCAACCAGCATCAACAAGCGTCCCATGCCAATGGCGGCGCCCACGCATGACAAATTATCTTTTGCACCAAAGTCTTTGCCCAAGCTATAGCGTCCACCGCCACAAAAGGCGTTTTGTGCGCCCAGATCGCGCGATGAGAATTCAAAAACCGTTTTGTTGTAATAATCCAAGCCGCGGACCAATGTGTGATCAATCGCGTAGTTGACCGACAGCATGCTTAGCAGTTGGGTCAATTGTCCCCACTCCTGGATGCAGGCGGCACAGAGGTGATCGATAATTTTAGGCGCGGAGGTGTACAGCGCTTTGCAGTCTTCATTTTTGCAGTCAAAAACACGCAGCGTATTTTTTTCTTTGCGTGCAACGCAGGTTTGGCAGATTTGTGTTTGATGGGTGGTTAAAAATTCAACCAACGCGGCTTTGTGTGCCTTGCGGTCATCAAGGCAACCCAAAAAGTTAAGTTTCAGCACATAATGATTAAGTTTAAAAATATCGGTAAAGAGCCGATCCAGCAGCTTTAAAAAGTGAGCATCATGCGCGATGGATTGCGTATTGACAATTTCCAGGCTGGTCTGACTGAATTGGCGCCAGCGGCCCAGCTGAGGACGTTCGTGGCGAAACATGGGGCCGTGGATAAATACTTTCCAAGGGGCCTGTTCGACTTTATTTTCGATGTATGCTCGAATGACAGATGCTGTTCCTTCGGGACGCAGACAGATGCTTTCACCGCTTGCGGTATTAAAGATGTACATCTCTTTTGAAACGATATCGGTCTCGGTGCCGACGGCACGCACAAACAGTTCGGTATGCTCCAGAATGGGGGTGTCAATTTCGTTGAAATTATACAACGTCAGATGATGCTTGATGCTTGAAAGTATAAAGTTATACAGACGTACGTCTAAGTTATCCTCTGTTCCCCGCACTCTTGTGATCATGCCAAGCTCCTTAACAATATTGTTTTATTGAAAGTTTACTGTACCATATTTTTAGCGTGCTGTCACAGACAAGCCTTTACATCGTAGATTCATGAAAAAAACGGTTCTTCTTACCGGTGGTGCAGGTTACATTGGTTCGCACACCGCATATCTGCTGCATACTCTGGGTTACCAGCTTGTGATTGTTGACACGCTGCATCATCACCAAGTTTTCAGTCCAGCATGGGCAACGGTTATCAAAGCCGATATTGCTCAGCCAGGAATTTTAGCATCCATTTTTCAGCAGTATCCCATCCATGCCGTTATGCACTTTGCCGGCTTTATCGAAGTAGGCGAGTCCGTCAAATATCCCGACCAGTTTTATCATAACAATGTCGTTGCTACGTTACATCTGCTGGATGCCATGCGGCAGCATGATGTAAACACGATTATTTTTTCTTCAACGTGTGCTGTGTATGGTACGCCGGTGTATGTGCCTATGGACGAAGTACATCCTTTTGGTCCCGTCAGCCCGTATGGCAAAACCAAGCTGGCAATAGAATATATTTTGCAGGACTATGCCCAGGCGTTTGGTCTGCGGTATGCAGCATTGCGCTACTTTAACGCTGCTGGCGCTTTGCCACAGCAGGGCCTGGGTGAATGGCATAACCCCGAAACACACGTCATTCCATTACTATTACGCGCCATCCAGCAGCAAAAAACATTTACCATTTTGGGTGACGATTATGATACTCCTGATGGCACCTGTATTCGTGATTATGTGCACGTGCTTGATATTGCTCAAGCGCATATTCTGGCGCTTGAATATCTTGAACGTGGCGGGCCGTCCGATGTTTTCAATTTGGGGACCGGTACCGGTTACTCGGTGCGTGAGCTGATTGAGGCGGCTCAAAACGTTTGTGGACGCACGCTTATCACAACCGTTGCCTCGCGACGTCCGGGGGATGCGCCGGTGCTGGTTGCTGATGCACACAAGGTGCAATCGGTGCTTGGCTGGCAGCCGCAACACTCAGATTTAAACAATATTTTAGCAACTGCCTGGGCATGGGAGCAGCGCCACTTGCCTTTGTGATGTATTGCGCTAAGCTGAACCAAATAGAGTAGTAAAGCGCGTATTATAAAGGGGTTCTCTTTCATGGTCGCGTTGTCGCACAGGGATAAAATTTTTGCTCTCCTTTTGTTTGTATTCTCACTCTGCATTCGTGCTGGGGTCTATTACTGTTATCTCAGCCACGACCACAATTATTGGCAGGTGGACTCGCAAACGTATCACCGTGTTGCACAAAACATCGCCGATGGCAAAGGCATAATCAATGCCGATGGCACATCACATTTTTATCGTCTGCCGGGCTATCCGCTATTCATTGCATTCTTTTATAAACTTTTTGGTCCCCACCCAGAACGGGCATTGTGGGTTCAAATTTTTCTTGCTTCGTTTATCCCGCTGCTGATTTTTTTACTGAGTTTGACGCTTTTTCCCACACGTTTACTGTTGGCGCGGTGCGTCGGTTTGTACGGTGCCATGCACTTGGGGCTGGTTTTGTACAGCGGTTTTTTTATGACCGAAACTCTTTTTATCTTTTTTTTTCTGCTATTTTGTCTTTTCTTTTTTGCGCGCAGTGAACGGCGACCATGGGCTGTGCGTCAAAAGATTAGCGTGTCGTCGCATGTGCTGTGGCCGCTACCAGAACCTGCAACGATGTCGCCATCGGTTGCGCATTTTTACGAAAAAATTGGTGATGTCAGGACCTACGATGCGGCTGATCTTATTGAAGGCGATGTGGTTTTTAAAGCAATGTCATGTGCCGGAATTTTTTTGGGTCTTGCATCGTTGGTGCGTCCGGTTGGGCATTATGTGGTGGTCGTGGCGCTGCTACTTTTACTCTTTTCTAGCGACACGTGGCGTCAAAAAATACGCAAAGCAAGAATTTTGGGTCTAGCCTGGGTGCTACCCGTCAGCTTCTGGCTGATACGCAATTTTTTACTGACCGGCCATCTTTTTTTCCACACGTTGCCCGGCGGGCATTTTTTATATCTTTCGGCTGCGCGCGTGGCAGCAGAGGTGCATGACTGTTCGTATCAGCAGGCACGTGACCGGCTGCACCACAAAGTTGACGTGATGATGCAGCATGAAGAAAAAATTAAAGAGCGGCCATTGCACGAGATTGAGCGTTGCCTCCAGCACGAAAAGCTTGCGCGACACTATTTTATTTCGTATCCATGCATCACGCTGAAGTATTGGTTAACCGATATGTTCAGAACTTGTTTTTCGCTGTATTCTGCTGAGCTGTTGTATCTTGATGCAGGCAGAAAAAATATTGAGTATTTTGCCAAGGATCGTACCGTCAGCTCCTGGTTTGCACGTTATCTTGCGCCGCAAACCGGTAACCGCTTGTTGATTGTGGTGGTGTATCTTGAAATCATGTTATTTTTACTGACACTTTTGGGCTTTGCTGTCGGCCTCTTGTTGCTGTGCACAATGCCAATAAGTGACCGGTGTGTGTGGCTTTACCTTATGCCCTTGATGGCGCTTTTTATTACTATTGCACTTGCGGGAGGATATGCGCGCATGCGCCTGCCCCTTGAACCGTTCTTAATGATATTGTCTGGGTATTTTTGGACCGATTGGAAAGAAAAAACTGTATGAATTCATCGCGTGTTGAGCATCACAAAAATCGCCTGATCATAGCAATGGTTGCACTTATTGTGCGTTTGATACCTGCATTTTTGTACTATGGCAGTTGGGATGTTGGTGCTTTTGCAACGTTGCTGCAGCATACACTTGATAACAATCTGGCTGGGCTTTCAGATTTGAATTACTTTCCAACTATAGCGATTTATCTGTGGTTTGCGGGTCTGATTGCTTCGATCACGCCCTTGCCGTTGGCGTTTTGCATCAAACTGATCCCCTTGCTTTTTGATGCGTGCATTGCACTGCTGATTTACGATATTGTGCGCAAGCGTATGTTTAAAAGCGCCTTTCAAGTAGGTTTATTGTATGCGCTCTGCCCTGTGCCTATCATGATTATTAGCATTCACGGACAATGGGATTCGCTCTTTTTATTTTTTCTTTTATTGAGCTTTTATATCAGAGAGTTCGTGCCGGATTCAGTGCTCAAGTATGCAAGCTTTGGTGTTCTTTTTGGGTATGCCATTTTGCTTAAACCGGTTGCATTGCTTTTTTCCCCTTTTTTCTTTAGCCCACGCCAGAAAATGCGCGATTATTCCTATTATCAGGCTGTAGCAGCAACTGCATGCGTGGGTGTTTTGCTCATAGCGCTGGGTGTTTTGCACCTGCTGGGCATCAATCTGATGATGCTGCTTGATACCATCTTTCATTACTACAATCACGGTGTTCAAATTTTTGGCCTGCCCTTTGCATTTCCAACCTCGTGGGAACCGGTGACCATGTTCTTGAAGAATCGCTTTTTTCTTTTACCGATTCTTGCGCTTTTAACCATGTGGTACTATCAAGGTAAAGTGCATATTTATCGCCTGTTGGGTATTTGTGTTGCCGTTGTTTTGAGTTTTTCAGGCCTGTGCCCGCAGTACCTCATGTGGCTTGTGCCATTTTTACTGATTAAAAATATGACGGTGTGGGCTGCAATTTACAGCTTTGTTGTTTCGCTCTTTTATCTGTTATTTTATGCCAATCCATTTTCCAATCTTGATGCACCCTTTCAAAACAGCCTCAGCTTCGCATCGATCAAACCATGCTTTGCATTAGGTCTTCCCGCCTGGATTTTTTCGTACCAGTGGGTGCCTTTTCTAAATGTCTTGGGCAATATTGTCATCCCCGGCATGTGCATGATGCTCCTGCTTGGTGAATACAAAAAGTTGCGCAAGGTTTTACGCGCAACACATTTTTATGATTTCAAAGCAACTACTGAGCAGGTGAGCAACTGGTATGTATGGGTTAACGTTGCTATCTTTGGCATCATTGGAGCGTCTATGTATTGGTATCGCAACCTTAATCTTGCCGCACTGTTTGACCACGCGGCTGCTGTAAAAAAGACGTGGTATATTACTGCGTTGTATGATCAGCATGTGGGGGCCGTGTACAACGGTCACTGGCTTATTAACGTCATTACCATCAATCTTTTTTTCATTTGTGCATGGTTTTATTATGCGCTGCGTGTTGGATGGCGGAAAAATGCTTCAGTTAAAAAGTGATCGATATATCTGTTTTTTAATCGCACTTTTTTGTTGTGCGTTCCTGGCGCGGGGTGTGTTTTTTCTTGCCTTCACGCAACATGGCACTAATGCGTGGATCTATGTTGATTCCGAGCAGTATCACACCATTGCGCAGAACGTTGTTCACGGCAACGGTTTTTGTTTTGATATGGGCAACCCGCAATATTATCGCCTGCCGGGCTACCCGCTCCTTCTTGCTGCCTGTTACAAATTATTTGGCATGAAACCTCTTGCTGCGTTGTGGGTGCAGATTATCCTTGCAAGTCTGATCCCCTTGCTCATGTTTGTGCTTGCCGCTTTGTGTTTTCCCAAAAATATCATGATTGCTCGTACCGTTGCGCTGATTGGCTGCTTTCTTCCCGGTTTTATTTTATACGCCAGCATGCTGGCGACTGAGACGTTAACGGTGCTCTTGTTGCTGCTCTTTTTTATCGCGTTGTTGCGGCGTACCGAATCATGGAAATTTTCTGCTGGAGCTGGTCTTGTGTTGGGCGCTGCGTCACTGATGCGGCCGATTGGGCACTACGCGTTGATCGTTACTTTTTTGGTACTAATTTTTTATGACGGTTTTAAATCGCAAACGTTCAAGCGTCTGGGTATCATGGCTGCAG
>JAHFBR010000116.1 GCA_023249955.1 bacterium | reverse complement strand
ATGGGTAAAGGTAAGGGAGCGCCTGAATTTTGGGTTGCTGTTGTTAAGCGTGGTCGTGTGATTGTGGAGCTTGGCGGTGGCCTTTCCAAGGAAGAGGCAAAAGAAATTTTGCAAGCAGCATCATATAAGCTTCCTATAAAAACAAAGTTCGTTGAAAAAGTTCAACGTTCCGAACAAACAGTCGTGAGCTAGGATAGGTGCACTATGATGACAAGAGATGAATTAAAAAAACTTGATGCGGCAGCGCTTGGAAACGAAGCAAAATCTTTGAAAAAAGAGTTTTTCAATTTAAGACTTGGCTTGATTACAGGCCAAGTTAAAGATACATCGCAATTTAGCAAGTTGCGACGTCAGGTTGCACGAGCATTGACATTGGCTCGTCAAAAGCAACCTGCTGTAACGCAAAAACAAAATGCATAGTATCAGGATAAGGTAAAAAGACATGGTTGCACTGAAAACTGAGCAAACAGATAAAGTGACTAGTGGAAAAGTGATTGTCGGAGAAGTTGTTTCCGATAAAATGGAAAAAACAATTGTTGTTAAAATTGTTCATACATTGCGTCACCCTGAGTACGGCAAAATTGTTCGCCGTCACAATAAATTTAAAGTGCATGATGAACAAAAGACAGCCAAACTCGGCGATCTTGTTGAAATCAAAGAATGCAGGCCATTGTCAAAAGAAAAGCATATGACATTGGTACGTGTTCTTTCTAAAAATTAAATGAGGTAACAACAATGGTACAAGAACGAGCGATGCTTGAGGTTGCGGATAATTCCGGTGCAAAAAAAGTGCAGGTAATCCGTGTTTGTGGAAGTACGCGCAAGCGATATGCCTATCTTGGCGATATCGTTAAGGTGGCCGTCAAAAAGGCTATTCCTGGTGGTATAGTTAAAAAAAGCGATATGTATGATGCGGTTCTTGTAAGAACATGCAAAGAGTTTCGTCGTTCCGATGGAAGCTACATTCGTTTTGACGAAAATGCTGCTGTGTTGCTTGATAAGGAAAAACAACCAGTTGGTACACGTATTTTTGGACCCATTGCTCGTGAACTGAAGGCGGCTGGTCATTCAAAAATCATTTCATTAGCGGCCGAAGTGCTGTGAGTAGGGACAGAATATGTTAGCGCGTGTAAAGAAAAATGATACCGTAGTCCTCTTGTCTGGAAAAGACAAAGGCAAGCAAGGCGCCGTTCTTGCTGTGTATCCAAAAGAAAATTTGGTTTTGGTAAAAGATGCTTCTATTGTAACTCGTCATGTGAAGCCAACTCGTGCAGGACAAAAGGGCGGGATTGTTAAAGAAGAGCGCCCTATGCCATTGGCAAAAGTAATGCCGGTGTGTTCTGCATGCAAGAAACCATGTCGCATCCAAGCGAAAGTCTTGGAGTCGGGCGACAAAGTGAGAATTTGTAATCGTTGCAAAGAAGCGTTCTAAAATTGTAGGTTGCGTCGTATGAAATCACGTTTAGAGGAACTTTACAAAACAAAAATTCGTCAAGAGCTGTTTAAAGAGCTCGGACTGAAGAATGTTATGGAAGTTCCATCAATTTCGAAAATCGTTCTTAACGTCGGTGTTAAAGAAGCCGTTTCTGATTCAAAAGCTGTTGCGCAGGTCAAAGAAATTATTGACCAAATCTCAGGACAATCAGCAGCAAAAACATTGTCAAAAAAATCCATCGCTGGATTTAAATTAAGACAAGATATTCCGATTGGTGTCATGGTAACATTGCGCCGCTCCAGCATGTATCATTTTCTTGATAAATTGATCAATGTTGTGTTGCCTTCTGTTCGCGACTTCCAAGGTGTACGTCCAACTTTTGACGGCAATGGAAACTACAATCTTGGTATTAAAGATTGGATGGTTTTCCCTGAGGTTGATTATGATAAAACCGATCGAAGCCGTGGCATGAACATTACGATTCAGACGACGACATCGAACGATGAACATGCACGTATGTTGTTAAATAAATTCAACATGCCTTTTCAAACCTCAAAAAGCTAGGAAGCATACAAAGGTGAGCTATGGCACGTAAAGCGATGATTGAAAAAGCAAACAAAACGCCAAAGTTTTCAACGAGAGCGCGCAACCGTTGTAAGCTTTGTGGAAGAGCACGAGCATTTATGCGTTTTTTTGCAATGTGTAGAATTTGTACGAGAAAGTTTGCGCTTGAAGGTTTGTTACCTGGCGTTCGTAAAGCAAGCTGGTAATTGACGGAGAATTGGTCATGTCGATAGATACAATAGGTGATTTTCTTACGGTAGTGCGCAACGGCCTTATGGTTGGTAAGCGTTCTGTTTCCGTTCCCCATTCAAAATTGAAAGAAGAGATTGCGCGAGTGCTCAAAGATGAGGGCTACATCAAGGACTTTACAATGGTTCAAGAGGATGAAAAGCCGTCTTTGAAGGTAATGCTTAAGTATGTTTCCGGTGAACCGGTGATTCATGAGATTACTCGTATTAGCACGCCAGGTCGACGCTGCTACGAAAAATCAAAACAACTTACGTCGGTTATTGGTGGCTTGGGAATTTCGATTGTTACAACAAATCGTGGCATTATGAGCGATAAGCAAGCGAAAAAACTGAGCGTTGGTGGTGAGGTTATTTGTCACGTTTGGTAAGGAAAACGACATGTCGAAGATAGGAAAAAGAGCAATACCTCTTACCTCCGCAAAAGTGCAAATTGAGGGAAATAACGTAACAGTTACAGGAGCTAAGGCGTCCTTTAAACACGAGCTTCCTGATGGATTTTCAGCAACGGTTGAAGGCAAAAACTTGCAAATTACTGCGGCGCAAAAAAATCGTCGCGCACGCATGTTGTGGGGTCTTCATCGTGCCTTGTTAGCAAATAAGGTTAAGGGAGCTGAAACAGGTTTTGAAAAAAAATTAACGATCGTTGGTCTGGGCTTTAAGGCTCAATTGGCCGGTCGAAAAGTGACCTTAACATTGGGGTACACTCATAAGATTGATTATGAACTTCCAGCAGAAGTAACACTTGAGATTGATAAGACGGGCCAAAATTTGATCTTCCGCTCATCAGACAAGTTCCAGCTTGGAAACGTTTGTGATGCGATTCGTTCCTTCCGCCCACCTGAGCCATACAAAGGCACAGGAATCATTCGCGAAGGTGATGTTATTATTCGTAAAGCTGGTAAGACTAAAGCCGCTGCTTAATAGTGGCAATTGAAGGGAATCAATCGTGAGTCTGTTAAAGAAACTGCAACAAAGATTAAAGCGACGCATTTTGCGCATTAGAGGTGGCCAACAGAGCCGCGGCCAAAAGCATCGCATTACTGTTTATAGAAGTTTGAATCATATTTATGCCCAAATCATCGATGACGCTCAACACCAAACCGTGCTGAGTTACTCGTCGTTGAACATGAAGGGTGCTGCTGGCAAAAAGTCAGATGTTGCTAAAAGCGTTGGCATGGAGTTGGGTAAGATGGCATTGGGCAAAAATATAACCGACGTATTTTTTGATCGCGGTGGTTATTTGTACCACGGACGCGTTCGCGCTCTTGCAGATGGCTTACGGGAAGCTGGGTTGAAGTTTTAATGTACACAAACGTTGGAATTAAGAATATGGCCGAAGAAAAAAATAAAAGATCGATGGTATCAAAGGGGCAGCCCCAAGTGGCAGCTGAAGAGTATTCAGAAGCCGTTTTG
>JAHFBR010000013.1 GCA_023249955.1 bacterium | reverse complement strand
GACCTTGGTCTTAGCAACCGTTGCCATCAAGTAGCCATGATCGCGATAAAAATACTCGATACGGTGTTTATCCATTTCAAGCATCTCTGGGTTGTACGTACCGGCGCTGTCCATAAAGCCCATGAGCCAGTTTTCACGCGTAAAAATAATGCCGCGCAGTTTACGATCCGGCAGATTTTTGTTGCCCACAAAGTGCACAAACTTCACCATCGAACGGGGACCCTCGTGAACCGTAAATTCAACAGAGGCTTTGTCAGGATTATCTTTGTTAGGCGTAAGAGCATAGGTTACATCGACAAGGTGCCTATTTTCTTCGCGATACAACTTTTGAACGCCAAGGACAATGCGACGCATAGTTTCATCATCGATGCTGGTCAATTTTTCAATATGCAGCTTTTCTTTGAGTTGCTTTGTTCTGAGAGCCTTGTTTCCTGTAAAAGTGATGTTTTCAAGCAGCTTTTTTTCAGTAACCACCACAAACAGCCTCATGGATTGACTGTCTATCTTTTCACCCTCAAGCTGGACCTGGCTAAAGCTGCCCAGGTCATACAAATTGCGAATGGCCAGCTCGCTTCTTTCTACATCAAACGTTGTTCCTGCTTTGTAGGGGAGGCGGTTTAAAATGGCCTCTGGCTTAACATATTTATTGCCCTCTACCACAATGCTCTTGATCTCAAACCCAGAAAACTCTGAACCTCGACGCTGAATAACTGGGAGCGGTGGCGGGGCTTCTGATGTCTGCACATCATCAACCAACGCATCGTCGTTATCTGTAGCAAGAACAGTGACAAAAACCGTACTCCACAAAGCAAGTCCAATAAACGCTTTGCGTAAAAAAACATTTTTTGAAAACATATAATTTTTTGAATTCATGAAAAAATCTCTCCTCGATGCTGCATTGCGCTCAAATCGCTGGAGATGCAAGCAATTTAATGACAATGGTAAGGAATTTTATGATACAGATTCAGTAAAAAAAAGCTATAGGTTTTTATTCGCCTTCGCCAGAAAATGCTGAGCCTTTGAGCCCACGGGACAAATGGCGATGGTGAATATCCCGCCAAAGCTTTAGCGACGGCGGATAGGCTACGGCGGAATGAAGCTAACTCCACAGATTGTAGGTTATAGCACGCTTCATTTGAGGTGGCGATAGATTGCATTGAATTCTGCCGTTGGCGAAACATCCTCGGGCTGCCACACTTTAATGCGATCCTGGATGTGTTCAATCACGGCACGCGGAATAGTCGCACTACTTCTCACAATCGTCTGATCATGCGGTGCTATATACACCGTTACTTTCGTCTCTGTTGCATTAATATTTACATCAACGTCATTGAGTTCAGGAGCTTTTTTTAACGCATTCACAATAAGCGGCGTCATGATAACCGTGGGTAGCGGATGAAGAAAAGACGTATACGCGTGCTGCTCGTCAGCCCACATCATAAACCAGAGCTCTTTGTGTGTTGGATCTTTGCTGCCTTTAACAAAAACATTACGACCAGCAAACAATTCACCAATAACGGTCGGCTCTGTCGCCTTTTTTTCTTCTGGCTTTGGCGCTGCCTCTTTTTTTGATGGAACAACTGCCGGTGCTTTGTTCTCCATCGTTTTTTCTGACATTATTTTTGCCTGAACAACGCGCACGCCTGCCCCATTTGCACCAGTCTTTTTCAGCGCTGGATAGTGCGAAAGACGTTGCCCGCTAAGTGGTTTTTTTGAACTAACCCAATCAAGCCGCTGGACATAATCCTCTTCAGAATACAAATGGTACACATTCTTAAAAGTCCCAGAGTGGAAGAAGCTTTCTGTCTCTGGCTGCACCGGAGAACCGTACATGATAAGCTCATCGATCACCAAATCCCGATACGTTGGCACATAATCATATATTTTTTGATCAGTTCTTGTTTTGGCCTTTTCTTTATTGGGTAGCTCCTTCAAAAGCGACCGCATGCGCTGCAAAGACTCATTTTCATCAGGATCTGACGAGAGAACTTTTGACTCGTCAAAGCCACCATTTTTGAGGATTTTTTCGATGGCAGCCATATTCAAACTGATGTTACCACCGTGCGAGTGAGAAATAATTCGAATTTTTGGCCTTATCCCCCGCTTGGCAAATTGCTCAAGCTCTTCAGCAAGAGCATTATAAAATCGAATGGCCTCAAAGCGGCGACTGTTTTGACTAATAAGCCCACTCCACCCAAAGGCATAAAAATAATTACGTTCGTGCTCAGGATTTGCAGCCTCCAACACCGCCAGAAAGGCTTTTGCTATTGGATAAGCTGCCATTTTTTTGCCACCAGTGGAGACCAGGTCAAAGGATGGAATAAACCCAACCAGCCCTCGTTGCAAAATTGCTTGATCTTTAAAAAAGAAGCTGTCATTGCGCATTTTTTTGGTTACAGTGCGATAAAGTGTCCCTGAAACCTTGTCGCCCAAAACGTCAAAAAAATTTAAGAACCCCAGCAGAGACCCAAAAGTTCCATGTACAAAAATCGTCATCCAGGCCTCTGGCTCTTGTTGAGCAGGCGTTTTACGTTCTTGGAAAGCAAAAAAGTACACCGTCACACAGACCAGTGCAGCAAAAACAATTGCCATGACAAGCGCGATTAAACGACGTTTATTGTTCAGAAAAGCCATCATCATCATACCTCACCACTTCCCCCAATGCTTCGTGTTTATAAGTTGAGCATATCTAAACAGGCCAAAAAATTGAATAACTTGTTTTTTTAAAAAGCTTTTCCTTATAGTAATATTAAGTCCAAAATAGTTGGGGTGGGGCTTTATTATGAAATTCATGAAACAGTACTATTATTTTATTGCCGTGTTGTTTTCTGTCTGCCTGGGTAGATTTGCCTTGGCTGAGCAAACGTTTGATGGGTTTGGTCAACCAACAACTATCACATCGCTTTTGCAAGACTTGGAGATGGTTGGAAGCGAAGAGAGTCAACGTATCTTCCAGGATGCACAAAGCACCGCGCAGCAACTGGAAGAAACGGTCGCACAAAACGCCGCCGATCTGAAACATGTTGCGCAACAAAAGACAAAGGAGTTGCAGCACAAGGCCGAGGAAGAGTCAAAAAAAATCTTTGAACAATACACCAAGGAAGCGGTCGACTTTACCAAAAAGGTTGAATCTGAAGCTGTTGCTCTCAAGCGCAAGGCCGCAGAAACCGTTTTGCATCTTGTCACCAAGGCAGAAGAAGAAGCCGCCAAAGCAAAATTTAAAGCACGTCAAGCGCTTCTCAAGCAAAAGTTGGGGGATCTCGAAAAA
The DNA here is from genome assembly GCA_023249955.1 of bacterium. GTDB lineage: Bacteria > Babelota > Babeliae > Babelales > RVW-14 > JAHFBR01. Next base: position 11,277 of record JAHFBR010000013.1, on the reverse strand, counting down.
ACAGATTTTGATGTAAGCATGCCTGCAACAAACTGGAAAGATTCCATCAGGCACGACTTTATGCATTCGCTCCAGTACCTCCACAGCATAATTGTCCAAGGGGAATCGCAACAGGAGGCTCAAGATTTTACACAACGCTTTCATGAACAGTCATTGTGGTTTGACAAAACGCTAGCCGCCACCAATCAGCCAAACGATGCAACATTCTTCCAATTGGAACAAAAAAATAGCGCACTCAAAAATGTTGTTTGGGCGCTCCAAAGGGCAGAAAGTTTGCTGCTGCAACAAATGCCAGACCTAACGCAAGAGTCGCATGCTTACAGCCAAATGCGCCTGATGTTGCTTTATGATATTAACGCTTTCATGCAGAAAAAAAGTGGTGATGGCGTTGCGGCTGTGGCAGAAACAACCGCCACAGAAAAGGATATTGAGCTCATTGTTGAAAACGTTGTTAAAACCTCGGAAGATAAAATACTTGAGTGGGGCAAGCACGACCGGGCTTTAAAACACGAAGAGGGCCCAGCGGCTACCGCAACAATGGCCACCACACTCACCGACCGTCCTGCAGCAAAATTGAGCTCGGACGATGCAGCCTTGATCGCTCAAGCAACTGCAGATCAGATCAAAAAAACCATTGCGCCTCGCTTTGAGGCTTTCAGCAAGGATACCTTGGAGCTCCAAACCATTATTCTGGATACCAACCAAAAGATTGATTTTTTCAGGCAGCAGGCCCAAGAAACCAGCAAGGCAGCCCTTGAAAAGGCAACGGCTGTTCAAAGCCAGGTTTCAGAGTTAACAACCTACGTACAGCAAGAGGCCAGAAAGCGCGCCGACTCTGAAGCCAAAATGCAAATTGAACATGAGCTCATGGGTCGACGCTTCGATGAAAGCGCCCACATGTTTGATATCAGAAGAACGCTCCAACAGGAGTCATACGAAGCTCCTGCCGCCATGCCTATGCAGGAACAGCTCAAAGAATATCAAGGCTGGGTAGACCAGCTCCCTCAAACATTTGCCCAAAAAGACGCACCCAAGTCGCATTTTGCCATGGCTGCCAAACAGGAGGAAGCCAACAGGAATTCGCTCGAAAGCGAACTTGCGCAACGCATGCTTAAAGACCAAAAATGACATTTTTTCTCATTTTCTGCATATTTGAAAAACATTTGAACCAAAATATTGGATCTGTGGTAGCATTAATGATTATGGGCTATACAAAGACGATTTGACAAGGAAAGGGGAGCCAATGCGGTGTCCAAAATGCGCCGGGTTGATGGTAATGCAGTCTTTCTTTGACCATTTTATAAATTTTGAAGGGTGGAAATGTCTCAATTGTGGTAAGATAATAGAAAAGCGTGAAAACACCATCAAAGACGACGCTTTTAGTATTTTTTATCAGAGACAAAAACTTAAACGACACAATGATTAATTAATAGCTAACGCCGTATGAACTCGATCTTTTTCGCAATACAAGCAACCTATTCTCACGTCCAATTGGCAGTTTTCAAAAACAGTACCTGCATAGAAATCATTGATAATTTCCAAGCAAAGGCAAGCTCACATCTTGTCACCTTAGCTGAGACAACACTTCAAAAAAACAGTCTCACGCTCCAGGATCTTGATTTTTTAGCCGTCGACAAAGGTCCAGGCGCCTTCACGTCCTTACGCGTCGCCCTGGCTACCGTCAACGGCATTGCGTTTACGCGCACGATTTCGTTGGTGGGGGTTGATGGACTCGATGCACTTGTATTCGATGCCGAGCAGGCAAAAAAACAATCAGTAACGCTGGCACTTTTAAATGCATACGGCAATGATGTTTATTACGCCATCAAAAAACCGACCGTTGGGCTTTATGAAAAGGGTTGCAAAAAAATAGATGTTTTGTTGGCAGAACTGCAAGAACACACAAAAAACGAACCCATTGTCATTACGGGCAATGCTTACTCACTCCACAAAGCGCTTATTCACGAGACGCTTACCTCGGCACACATTGTTCATCATGAACAAGCAACGGCAAGCGCCAAAGCCATTGGCATACTCGCTCTGGAACAAAAAGATCTGACGTTTCGCATCGAACCAAATTATCTCAAGTCGCAATACTTTGCCATTCGGCACCCACAGCTTAGCGCGCCACACTCCTGATAGCACCAAGGCTCAACACTGCAGCATCTTGCGAACGCAAGATTGACGGTGTCAAAGCACACCCAGTGGCACCGTTTTGCACCAGCTGGTCAACTTCTGTTTGTGTAAAACCGCCTTCTGGACCAATAAAAACATTAATCGATTTGCCCTGGCTTGATGCAACGGACTGTAGCACTTCAAGCAATGGCTTGCCTGCTGGATCACAATAGATCGAAATTGTTGATGCCCGATCCCATGTTTTTTGAGCCAACGCAGAAAATTCGATGGCATCACAAATTTCTGGAAGCGCATACTGCTTTGACTGTTCGCAGGCAGAAATCATAACACTGCGCAGCCGCTCTTTTTCTTTCTCTCCGCCCCAACCACGATGAGCTTTATGCGTCAAGACGGGCACGAAGGCCGTCACACCCATCTGGGCGGCATAATATGCCACATCACCAAACGCTTCGCGTTTAAGCACGCTTTGATAGAGGGTGATCTCGGGTTGCAGTGGAATAACGTCCTCACGGCTTTGTACAATACCAGTAATCGTGCCCTTTTTGGGAGCAGCCGCAAGGCGCAGTTGCACTGATACTTTCCCATCAAACAAGACAATCTCTTCGTCTGCTTGCAAATGCAGCACATGCACCACCCGATGCCATAACGCTTCATCAGCAATAACAATCTGTTTGCCGGGCTTTACCAAAACATTTTCAGATATTTTATGCGCATAAAGCGCAAAGAGGTGCTTGTCTGACATGATTTATGCTTCGGTCTTACGATGCTTTAAATACAACGCTATAACGATTGGAGTCGCAATGCACAGTGCGGTTGCAGCAATGTAGGCATTTTGATGGTCAGCCATATGCAGAGCGGCCTTTTGTTTTGCCGCGCTGAGTTTTTGTTGCGCTGCATCTTTCATCTCAGAGGCCTTGATGGCAAGAAGAATAAAGAACATACGCATTTTTGCTTCCCATGAAAGATCCTGAGGCGTCTCTGGAACAAATGAATTAAGAAAATCCATAGAGATATCTTCAGAAAAAGGGTCGTCCAGGTTAAATGTGCACACTATTTCATGTTCCTGAACAGAGGGCATCGTCGCTGAAGGTTCATCAGCCGCAACCAACAAGCAGGACGTCAGCGTAAACATGCACATTATTAATATACTTTTCTTCATAAACCCGCTCACAATCCGGTTAAATTAATGTTTCCTTTACCTGGACCTGCGCCCCACGATAAACTTTTTATCATAACCGCAGCCAGTGTAGCCAGAAATGCGATATTTGTAAAAAATGTCCAGGCAAGGGGGCCTCTTATGCACACACCAACAATGCTTGTTATTCTTGATGGCTTCGGGCACCGCAATGAAAAAAAAGGCAACGCCATAGCGCTTGCCAACATGCCGTTTTGGCACTCTCTGCACTCACAATATCCATCCACACAGCTCAGCGCTGCAGGATCAGATGTCGGGCTTTTGGATGGGTTTATGGGCAATTCTGAAGTGGGACATCTCACTCTTGGCGCCGGGCGCATCATCCCGTCACCACTTAAAAAAATTCATGATGCAATCAACAATGGTTCACTCGCCCACAATACCGTGCTGCTGGAAAGATTGGCCCAGCTTAAGAAGAGCGGTGGAGTACTGCATTTTATGGGACTCTTATCAGACGCTGGAGTGCATAGCCATCAAGACCATTTACACGCACTGCTGAAAATTGCGTGTGACAATGGCATTGCATCAATTTTTATCCACCCATTTCTTGATGGCCGCGATACACCGCCACGCTCTGCGGCAACCTATCTTGAGCAATTACAAACAGAATGCGCGCGGCTTGGACGTGGCGCCATCGCAAGCATTCAGGGACGTTTTTACGCTATGGATCGTGATAATAATTTGGATCGCACCCAAAAATCGTATGACGTTTTATATGGTCTAATCTCGCAAAATTCACCTACAACGTGGCCCGAGGCTCTCGCAGCCGCATACAGCAATAACATTGACGACGAATTTGTACCGCCAACATTAATCAACCCTCAGGGAGTTATCAAGCCGGGCGATGGGGTAATTTTTTTTAATTTTAGGCCAGATCGCGCACGCCAGTTGACGCAAGCGTTTATTGGTCAAAACAACAATAAACCTCTTGCGTTTTTTATCACGGCAGCGCGCTATGATCAACAATTCACCAACGATTTCTTGTTTGAAGAAACACAAGTTGAACAAACGCTGCTTGATGAAATTGCACGCCAGACCTCAACACCACCACCAGTTTTTATTGTCGCAGAAACTGAAAAATATGCGCATGTCACATACTTTTTTCGCGGCATGCGTGAAATACAGTTACCCCAAGAACAACGAACACTGGCTCCATCCATCAAAGCAAAAAATTATATCGAGCACCCAGAGATGTCGGCACCTACCATCACCAGCACCTTGATTCGTTCACTACGAAGCAAGCCGGCATATTTTTATCTGGTTAATTATGCAAATGCAGACATGGTTGGGCATTCTGGCAATCTGGCAGCAACCATCAAAGCATGTGAATGTTTGGATCAGCAACTTGCGCTTTTATATCACGAGGTTGTAGAGCGGCTTGAGGGCACACTCATCATAACAGCAGATCATGGCAATGCTGAAGAAAAAATTGACGAACAGGGGAACCCGCTGACCGCGCACACAGCAAACTCCGTGCCATTTGTGGTAGCATCAAAAAAAAGTCGTAAAAAAGGGGGTAACGCTTCAACTTTTGATAAAAAACCAACACAAGGGCTTGCGCACGTTGCACCAACAATACTTGCTTTGATGGGACTCACAATTCCATCTGTTATGGAGCAAAAAACCATTTTTTAAGGGGGGATTTTATGAACGCTTTTCGCTTACAAGAACGCTTATGGGGATGCTTGGCACATGTGCCTCTCATCACCATCATCTGGGGCAGTTACTTTTTATATTTTAATTACAACAATCTTTCGTGGGAAATGCTTATGACATGCTTCAAGCTGCCGCAAACTGCATCGCTCCCCATTACTCCCATCATTTTGACGCTGTGCAGCATTCCTATATCACTGAGCATTATGTTTTTTAAGAAAAAATCTGCTTTTGTACGCAATAATGCCAAGTCAGCCTATACTTTCAACTTGTGGCTGATCAAAGCATACATCTTTGCATTTGCCGGAACTGCGATCGGTCTTTTATTGTGTTTTGTATGGCTCTCTTTTGCATGCAGCACGTTGGTATTCATCATTTCGCTTTTTAGCTTGCAGCAATCATTAATCGGTGTTGCAACTGCGTTACACGGAAAAATTTACCACTACTGGTACCCATTTTAATGCGCACACACAAAGCGTTTATACAGCGCAGCAGCAATGCCGGTAATAAACAAAAGTAAAAAAGGCAACGAGACGCCAAACGTGATAATCCGCTGCAAACAAATACCCATGATAAATGCACAGCTGCCAACGGCAAAAAATGGCATCAGAGACGATAGCTTTTTGAGCGCTCCGGATTGCACCGCATACCAAGCGGCAAGTGCGGTGATAAAATATGAAACAATTTGCGCAAAGACCGCCATATTTTGCAAGGGCACTTGATCAACGCTAATAAATAGCACAACGCAACCAAGCAATGCTTCGATGCTCAAGCTTACCCATGGTACGTTATTGCGATTGATGCGCATCAAAAAGTTACCGCCAGGCAGATGTCCATTGCGTGCGATGGTGTGCAAGTTCCAACAGTTACTGGTCATGATTGAAAAACAGGCACCAATGATTGACGCGAATACTGCGCCATTAATGGTGCTTGCAAGAATGGGATAACTGCTCAAGGCCTTCATGCCCAACGCAAGAATTGGCTCATTGGCGTTGCCAAGTTCATAACCCAAAATACCAAATGTTGTTAATTGAAAAGTAACATCGATAATTGCCACCACCACAAACGACGTGATAATCACACGTTTAATATTGCGTGCAGAGTCTTCGATCATGTTGCCAATAGAGCAAATAACCTCAAAGCCAAGCAGGGGGAATATGGCAATGGGCACGGTGCATAAAATATCCTGCAGGCCACAGATATCACCAAAATTTGATACATTAAAATAGGCAAACCCCAAACCAAATGCAAAGAAGATGGGAATCGCTTTCAGTGTTGAAAAAAGATACTGCACGCGGCCGCCAACCGCAATACCAGCACTGTTTAAGAATACCAAAACAAAAAGCATCAGGCAGTCGAGCGCAAACAGTGGTACCGATTGCAAAATGTTAACGCGCACATAAAAATACTCAATAAATTTGTGCATCAAGATTGCAACCGAGGTCGTCTTGCCCACAAAGTAGGCCCAGCTGCTAAAAAAACCGGCCCAGGAGCCTACGTGCGTACGACTGTAAACATACAAGCCTCCAGCAACGGGGTGCAGCGCCGCCAGCTCGGCAATACACAAAATCAGGGGGACCAGAATAACTGCCGCTATGACATAGCCCAAAAATCCGCAGGATCCTGCCAGATTGGTTAATGGCTTGGTGTTAATAAAAAGTCCTGCACCAATCATAGAATTGACGCAGATCAGAATCGCACGAAGGGGAGACATTTTTTCAGCCACTGCCATCATCGGCCTCTCAATAAAATTTGAATATTATTTTGCTGTGCTTGTGCAAGCTTAGCACAACTAAAAGCCGTGTGACACAACCGGCTAGCGTAGCAATCGATGCTCGAGAGCCTTGAGCTCTCGCTGCGTACGTACAACATACAGCTTTTTATCGCCCACAAGCGCGCGAATCACAGCACCAATGTACGGACGGAATCGTCTGTGAAAAGACCACAAGTATTTTAAAAATCGCCAATTGAGCGTCGACGGACATCCCGGAGCAACCAGCTCTCCGCACCAACGCATGCGCACAAAACGCTTAAATACGCGCCACAAGCAAACGCGCCGTGGCAAGTCCAGCCAGATAATTGTATCAGCATAACGAATGCGCTCTACCAATGTTTTGGTGTAGGTGCCATCAATAATCCACGCCGGTTGTTCACATAGCTGGCGAATATCGTCGTCGATATCATCCAAAGGCCGCTGGATCCACCCTGGCGCCCAAATGTAATGATCCAGATGATACAGCGGCAGATGGTAGCGATCCGCAAGCTTTTTTGCAAGCGTCGTCTTGCCCGATCCACCACAGCCAATAATTAATACACGTTGCATAACGTTCTTATTTTGATTTTAAAATGCGCAGAACTAATAACCCGAAACTTATTTTGATAATAAAATCGCCAACCAAAAATGGACACAGCCCGGCGGCTAAAAGCTTATGAGTCGGCACAAACCACGCAAGCTGGGCCAATCCAAACGCAAACGCTGTTGCGTGTGCCGTCACCAGCTGTACTGCACGCAGTATTACTGAACGTCCACACCAATGACGTGTTGCGGCAACCAGCATCATGGCCACGCCAAAACCAAGCAGGTATCCACCGGTTGGCCCCATCAAACGCAGCAGCCCACCTTGATGACCAGCAAAAAATGGTAACCCCAGCGCACCCTGGGTCAGATAGAAGCCGTAGGCATACACTGCATGGCGCCCAAGCAGCCAGGCAGCAATAAAAAGCGGCGCCGGCTGAATGCTGAGCGGCACCAGGTTGAATGGTAACGGGATGATAATCTGCGAACAGGCCGCGTAAAGCCAGGACAGCATCAGATAACCGTACGCCAGGCCAATCTTCGATGCAAAGAACACACTGATTTTGCTACTGACAACAGCATAGCGCTTGGCAAAATCCATAGTTACATCCCCTCTGGTTATAATTTTTGAAGCAGCGTAACATGATTTAACTATTGCTTCAAAGGCCCCCAACACCCAAAAAATCCAATTTATTGATTACGCGCATGACCCCATGAGATAATTGATGCGAGTGATCATGGTAGTAGTTGAAATGGGTGAGATGGTTATGAAAAATTTTAGATTGTTTTTACTCGCACTGCTGACCAGCAGTTTTCTTGTTAGCAACATTTTTGGCGCGCAACAGGCACCACGGCCACCAATGCCGCTGGCAAACCCTGGCAACTCGTGTTATTTCAATGCGGCACTGCAGTGTCTTATGCATTTGCCAACATTTAATATAAATGCAACAAATGTAGAAATTGCAGCAGAGGAGGGTGATTACGGCTTAAATGTTTTACGTTTGTATAATGCTATACGCAATGATCGCACACAGGCATTTGTCACAAATCTTTTAGATCGCTTAGACTTTGGCGCAGAACAACAAGATATATATGAGCTTCTTGGAGCATTTCTCAACGAACTTCCACTTGATCTACGTACAAGCCTTAATATAAGCACACAAGCACAAAACCATTATCAAGCATGCAACCATATCTCTTTTGAGGTAAAAAACGATCTCGTATTATCGCTTCCCATTCAGGCAAATCCCGACACATTACAAAATCGCTTGCAGGCCTACCACACTGGCGAACAAATTGTAGATGCTCGATGCCCACGGTGCAACCGGGCAAATCAAATAGTTATAAAAACAATTTTGGCTCCGAATCCTTCTCCACAAATTTTAATCTTGCATTTAAACCGATTCACCCATGATCTCAGAAAGCTTGATACCGCAATCAGATTTCCTCTGGATAATTTACCATATGCAGGCGCACAGTATCGCTTGATGGGTATCGCATGTCATGCCGGAATGTTGCGAGGCGGTCACTACATCGCATACGTGCGCAGCGGCAACCAATGGTATTCCTGCGATGATACTGTTATTGAACAGGAAGGAAACATGGCAGGCATAGCGGAACGCGGACTCGGGCAGAATCGGCTATTTAACACGGTCGATGCACAAGGCACTGTCACGGGCGCAGTCAACCGACCCTACACCCCCTATCTCTTTTTCTATGAAAAAATTGAAGGCGAAGCACCTGCGGAGGTCGAAGCTGAGAAGGCACCTGTTCAAAAAGCCCCGGGAAAAAAAGCGGCTGTTAAAGTTGCAAACAAAGCGCCCCGACAACAGGATAATGCAGAGCGCATTCAACAAATCGAATCTCAACTACCCATGAAGCTTGAACGGGGGAGTCTCCTACGAGCGCTTGTTGAGAGAAGCGAAGTTAACGCAGTTCTGCTTTTTGGTGAAAATCATCGTGACCTCATCGTAGAATGGCGGCGTCTAAATCCCCAACCATAAGATCGTTGCCCCAAAACATATAATTGCCCAAACATTTTGCCTGTGCTATATCAAAAACTAGTATCTGTTGAGTTTTTTAAATCGTTAAGTACACAAGCTTGCTACGACGCCTTTCGTCATCCCCGACTCGATCGGGGATCCAGGCTAAAATAATACCGGTTTCGTCTGGGGATTCCCGCCTACGCGGGAATGACGTCCATGGTGGTCAACAAGCAATATTTTTAGCTATTATTTTTACAGAAAGCTGTGTCATGAGCAATCTTCGCAACATCGTTATGGTTTTGTTGTGTGCGTTCAGCATCTTTTCTTCAGCCAGCTGCAATCCGCTTCATGAAGCAATAGAACAGAATAAGCCTTGGAAAGAGATCATCCAATTATTGGGATCTCCAAAAAATCCAAGCACGCATTATCGTGAAACAAAATATGGCGGCAATCCACTCCACACTGCATGTTGGATTGGCAGAACGTATATTGCTTACAAATTGGTTAAATTTTTTGGCGAAGCAATAGTTTGCGAAACAGATTATCATGGCAATACGCCCTTGCATATTGCAGCATACAGAAGTGCCAAGATCCCTGACCAATCGCACAAAATAATGCAACTGCTCTGCAAATATCACGCAGATTTATGGGCTGTTAACGACAAAGGTTACATGCCAATACACATTACCGCTTTCAGAGGTGCTTATAAGTGCACCCGTTACCTTTTGCTCAAAGATCCACTACTGCTCTACGCCGGAACCAAGGGCAGAAAGGCATGGACCCCTTCTCGATGCGCAGGAACCCTGGGCAGGAGAAACACTCTGAAACCTCTTTTTCAGGAGTACGCAAAAATTATTCGCGAGCTAAGCTCACTATAATTAAATACTCCTTGTCACGCATACACAAAACCCTCACCAATTAATGCCCAGCCAGTAAAAATAGCGCCTATTTTTCTGCTCTTTTTTCAAAAGCCTGACGTATCGCTCTTTACAAAACCTCTTACTGTTTTTAGACTCTTATTTTGCGATTGGCGCGTATAGATCATTACAACAACTCAAGAGGTGTTTTTATGATGGATGTTTCTCATTACTTACTGGCTTTTTTAGGCGTCTCAGCGCTCGGAATGGCGTTCACTGCTGTTATGTATCGAATCGTTACACAGCGCAAGAACCCCGATTTTCGCTCTGCTCAGATAGCACAACTGATCCGAGATGGAGCGATGACCTTCCTGCGTCAAGAGTACTCTATTCTGGCGCTGGTTATCGCCCTTGCATTTGTTATCCTGACCATGGTCTTTAACGTCGTTTCAGCCATCGCCTACACCTGCGGCGCCCTTTCATCAATGCTTGCCGGCTACATCGGCATGAAGGCTGCCACCAGAGCAAATGAGGCAACAACCATCGCGGCAAAAGATAGCGGCGAACGCGCTGCATTTATGACTGCACTCATGGGCGGCTCGGTTATGGGATTTGTCGTTGCAAGTCTTGGCCTGATGGGCATGGGCATTATCTTCTTTCTTTTTGCTCACCATACCCAGTACGACTTGATAAAAATTATGACCTGCTACGCCCTTGGCGCGAGCTCAATAGCACTGTTTGCACGTGTTGGTGGCGGTATTTATACCAAAGCTGCCGACGTTGGCGCAGACTTGGTTGGCAAGGTTGAAATGGGTATTCCAGAAGACGACCCACGCAACCCTGCAGTAATCGCCGACAACGTTGGCGACTGCGTTGGCGACACCGCCGGCATGGGTGCCGATATTTTTGAATCGTATGTCGGCTCAGTCGTGGGTGCGCTTGCGCTCGGCGTCATTCAATATCCCGGCCAGATTGCATATTTGGCTCTGCCCATCATGTTGTGCGGCATCGGCCTGATTGCTTCGCTGATGGGCTTCTTTTCAACCTTTTTGTTCAAATCAAAAATTGAAACAATGCTCCAAAAAGCAACCTATACAGCCATCATTCTTTTTGTTGCTGGCGCATATTTGTACCTGCACCTCATGGGCCTTGAAA
>JAHFBR010000115.1 GCA_023249955.1 bacterium | reverse complement strand
TCTTTTATCGGCGTTGTAATTTTGGTAGTGGCATTAGTTGCAAGTTGAAGTGCTCGTGCAAACTGTTCTTGTTCGCGCACAGCATTGACAATCGATTGAGCCTGCTTGAGTTTGACAAGATTGGCACCCTTGAATGAAATTAAGCATTCAACAACTGCAGCGATGGTATCTTCTGGGTTGTCGCGTACATATTTTCCGATGGTAATGGCGGCTTCTTTTGATTTGCTCTGAAATGTTTCGGGGTCATTAAGGGCAAGTGTTGTAGCGTGGAAAATGGCTTTGCCAAGAGACGCTCCTGCTTGGTACAACGGTTTTGCAATATCGTCGATTGGATGGGTAACAAGCGACTTGATAAATGCGGCGTTATGCTCAACAGTATTGATTGCTCCTTTTCCAAGCCCCCTTGCAAAAATCTTTGCCGCATGACCAAATCCCTGTGCTGCTTGAGTTAAGTGGTGGCAGAAATCAGAAAGATTAAATGCTACATCTGGATTCGTTTGCTCTTTAGCCAGTGCTGTGAAGTGATATATGACGGGAGAGATGGTTTGAACCTGAATAAGATGAGGATGGCGTGATTGCAGCTCCATGATTGTTGTTCGAGTTGCACAAAGTTCTTCATGGAGCTGTTTATCAAGCGCAGTGCCATAACAATTATTAAAAACATCAGCGTACGGATCGGTAAATGTTGGATGCGATACCTGCGCTGAGTAATCAAAGCAAGTACCGCTATTGGCTATCGTTTTTTTGAGAGCATCAGATCGTTGTTGGCTGCGCGTTGCAAGGTCCTGATTAGTATTATCATGCGATTCAATGAACGATGCATTAAGAGCTTCGAATGAAGCATAATCAGTTATAGAAAGCCGTGGTTGTTTTTCACGTTGTCTTTTGAGTTCAGCAGCCCTTTCGGCCTCCTCTTGCTTAAGTGGTTCTCGCTTGGCTCTTTCCCTGGTTATCCTGTTTGCTTCGCCGTTTACAAAATCATGGAATTCTGATTTTGTCTTGCCGAAGGTTGAAAAACTATGTTTAAAACCAGGAACTCTAAAATCTTTGTCGCCGCTAATTCTCTTCTGAAGCCAAAGCATGAAATCTTCGTAACAATGTAACGAACGCGCATAGACACGAAATTTTTGGTCTGCCAGGGACTCCAAATTGCCTAAAATCTCGTATTCATGCGGTGCTTTTTGGAATATAACATTAAAATCCGCTGGTGATATAGCCACAAGGCCTACACCACGTGCGGGGCTGTGATAGGAGCTAGAACCATTTCCAGTTCTCACGCCCCACGTGTTGTGATGGTTGCCTTTAATGTCCGATGGGCTTTGAAGGGTTAGTTGAATTGGTATCGCTGTGCAGAATGCGTAGGTGGCAAAAAACATAGTAATTAAAGAAGTGAAATAGGTCTTCTTGTGGATATCGATAATCATGGGAAGTGCTTTCTGCCTTGAAAATCAGCAATCAACTATTTCAAAAGTTTAGCATGAAGGTTGTAGGGGCTCGCTACTTTTTTCTGCTGGATTTTATTTTTTGAGGGACCTGAGGTTCGAGCCCGATACTTTTTGCGTACTCAAGTTGTTCCTCAATTTGTGTAAAGGTATAACTCCCGATGCCTTGATCCCCTTCGCAGGGTCTCTCGCTTGTGTTTGGTAGCGGCTCTTGCAAGTTTAGTCCAATACTTTTTGCATATTCAATCTGTTGTGCCGTCGATTGGTCTAATTTGTGATCATATGTGCGTTCAGTAACAATAGGCCCCAGGAAGCTGTGTTGATATTTTTTGTCGGAACAATATGATGTTTGTGGGGATCGCACAGGTGTGTCTTGAGCTGGCTGAGGGCTTTTGTTTAACCTATCAGGCAATTTTTTTGAAGGAACCGTATTGCTTGACAATGGTGGCTTTGTTAAGGGCCTATCATTTAATTGTTGTTCTTTATTTAGTGATCGCGTGGAGGGCGATGTTTGATTACTATCGGAAGTATTTGGTTCGCCAGGTTTTTGGCCGCCACCTTCTCTGTACCAATTGTGATATAGGCAGTAAAGTATACAAGATATACTTACAACAATGCCAATAGCAATGCTTATTTTTACCTTTTTCCAGAAATTTTTCCGTGCATAAAATTCTTCAGCTTCTGCGTTATTTGCCACCAGGCTTATCACATTGTCTTTTGCGTACTTTTCATTCAAAAGGTTGTTGATGAGTGTTGCAAGCTCTTTAATATTGTGCGGATGTTCTTGGTTGTTGCTAATTACCGCTATAACTTCATCTACTGAGCAGCCTTGCATGAGTAGACCATAAACCTTTTCAGCAAGTATCCTCACGTCATTGTTTGCGCTATTTGAATGACCTATTGCTGTTGCAGCTATATTTTCATCAGGGCCATGCGCAAGCAAGTGCTTATTGTTTTGCAAAATACTCAAAAAAACAATAGCTAAAAAAAGATATCTTAATCGCATGAGCATCAACCTTGTCTTGCTAACTACTTTCCTGATACCATACTTGAAAGCCCTGAGCAAACGGCATTCCACCCTATTTGTATGCATGTTTTTCCTGTCCACGTTAATGATTTCATCAATATTTTCTGGGGCAAGGTTTCTAGAAAATCAGTATTCTCTAAGGTGTGTTGATTTTTTTTATAGTAATAATATGTTGCATAACAGAGACCTGCCACAATGCTAACACAAATCAAAAATTCTATTTTTTTCCAGCCTCTTTTCTGTGCAGAAGATTCTTTGGGTTTTTTTTTGTTGAGAAAGCTGTTGAGAGCATCATCTTTAAGTAGGTATTTTTCATTCAAACGAGAGCGAAAGTGCATCGCAAACTCTTTAATGCGGTCTTGGTCATCTGGTTTGTTACAGAATATTGCTATAATTTCATCAACCGAGTGTCCTTGGAGAACCAGATCATAAACATTTTCTGCAAGTACCCTAATATCATCATCTGTAGCGTTTGTGCGGTTTGTTTTAGGGGCTATGTTTTCATTGGTGTCATGCGCTAATAAAACCTCAGAGTTGTTCGAAGCAATCAAACATACAATACCAAAAAACAGTGGCTTTAATTGCATGGGTGTCAACCTTCGCAATAAGTTATTGTAATGTGTGATGAAGCGCTAGAGCTTTTGCCCATTGATCACGTTGGCTTTCCCACTGTGCAGTTTGCTGCAGGTTACGCTTTGCATCAGCCAGCGCTTTTTGCGCGATGTTGTTGGTGAGCAGTTTGAATTCTTGTCGTCGTGCATTGATAACCATCTCTTCGGCAACAAATTTAATAGCCCGTGGGGAAAGGCCCTCAAGATCTTTGGCATACAGCGGCAACTTTTGTATAACCTTGGGAGCAATGGTAACTTTTGCGCCCGTATCTGATTGCGCAAGTTTTTCAAGATACAGCGCAAGAATTTTTTCCCGCTCTGGTGCTTCCGGTAGCGTAAATTCAATATTGATTCCGATGCGGTTGGTGATGGCATCATCCAGCTTAAACGGGTGATTGGTTGCAAAAATAAACATCAAATTTTTCTGAGATTTTTCTGGAATCAGGTGCAAGAAGGTGTTAATAAAATCTTGAGCAATTTTGGGTGTTGTTGGAAGTGCTCGGTTGGCAAAGAGTGATTCAGCTTCATCAATAAACACGATCAAACCCTTATCAGAACTGTTTTGTGCCCAATCCAAAAGTTTGCGCAGTTCGTTGTTGGCAAGATTCAGATCGGTGATCTTTGCAAATTCAGAGCCGGATGTTAATGCATAAT